>NZ_JBEYZY010000015.1:0-206418 GCF_040646295.1 Streptomyces sp. NPDC046197
CCGCTACGAGCGCAAAGCCGAGCACTTCCTTGCCTTCACCAGCATCGCCTGCACCCTCATCTGCTATCGCAGACTCACCAAATGAGATGACGTCTAAGTGGTTGTCCAGCGCGCTCAGCGAGTCCATATCCGCTGGAACTCCCCGCCTGGGATGGGCTCCAGCGGATCCCTCAGAATCGATCGCTTGGTCTGTCAGACCGCCGTGCTCGTCCTCCAGGTGCTCCCTGCTGTACCGGTGGAGCTGGCCGGCCGAGGTCAGTTCGGCCTGCTTGATGACGATCAACTCGCTACCTTCGGTACGGCCTCGATGCACCAGAGGCCGCCTTCTTCGTCAGCGTGGCGGAAGTGGTGCCGCAGGGTGGCACTCTTGTCGAGTGCTCTCAAGTACGCCATGATCTCTGCCGCAATGCCCTCCAGGTCAACCACGGGGCCATCGTGCCAGCGAGCGCGCGCAGTTGGGTCGCTCTGACATCCGCAAGTGACATCAACGGCGCCGGACGCCAGCACTCCTAGGCGACCTGGCATGGCCAGCGTGGCCGGGTGGCTCCCCGGCAGTGCCGAGGAGTGATCGAACTTGTAAAGCGGCTGTCGCACGACGGCCCGGACGGTAGTGACGGCAACGCTGACGGCGACGAGCGCGGACGAGGACAACACCCAACGGCCTGTCGCTGAAACCCTGCAGGCCCGCCGGTCCAGCCAGCTTGGGCCTGCCCGCATCTTCTAAGCGCCGGCACAGGTGCTGTACAGCAGCCAAGTCCAGCAACCGCCGCGCTAGGGGCACCGCTCCGAGCGCTGGGCCGTCTCCGGGCCGTCCGACAGCGACCAACGTCGACAAGCGATGACAGGGAGCGAGCGCATCAGCGCAGGTCAGCTCAACGCCCCATCGCGTCAGTCGACTTGGGCGACCTTTGAAACCAGCTCTTCGACTACTGATCGCGACCACGCTTGACTCGCCCATTGAAGCTCCAGGCCAAAGTCGCTCCGTAAGGTGTTTGGCGGTCCGGAAGAGTGGGATGTGGCTCTAACGGCCTGCGCGACATCGCCAAGCGCCTCGTCATCACCACCGGCGCGAAGAAGGGCCAACACCCCACCCGCCACCGTCATACGGATGCTGCGCGAGCACGACCAGCCGACCGCCAACCACGGTCACTCTGAGCTACTTGTCCCCCTGCCGTAGCTACCCGAGCGCAGGGCCTAGTAGGGCCAGAACTCCTCGAAGGACGCGAAACGCCTGCTCTCAACCATGCCAGGACGGTAACGCCACGCCGACGCTCCGCCCAGGGCACGGTCGGATGAGCCGACGACGCGACCGGGCGCCGCGTCGTCGACCACGCCTTACGCGTTCGGGTCCCAGGCGAAGAGCCGCTCCAAGATGACCCGGTCGCCGTCGATCTTCACCGAGTCCAGCGGGATGCGTCCGTAGAACCACAGGACCAACTCACCGGCCGTGCCCCGGGCGGCGGCGTCGGCCGGGGCCTGGGCCTCGCCATCGCCGGCAGCCGGGAGGCGGACGGCGCGGGCGCCGTCCGCCTCGACCGTGAAGCGCCAGGAGCGGCCCTCGGTGGCGTGGTAGTCGACGACGGCCGGCTCGTGCGGCCAGGCCCCCGACCACGCGCAGCAGGTGAACAGGAAGTCCTCGACGCCGTCCAGCGCCACCTCCGCCGGCAGCGGCTGCGCGGCGCCCACGGTGAGCTGGGCGTCATAGGTGTGCATCGCGATCTCCTGGAGCTGGTGCCGGGCGACGGCACTGCTGGTCCGCGGCGACTGCGAGGAGCCCCACCACGTCCAGCACTCAGCGTCCGGGCCGACCTCCCGCAGGGTGTCCAGCAGCTCCTGCGTCGACGCGGCCAGCCAGGCCACCAACGCCTCGCGCTCCCGGGGCGCCTGCGCCTCAGCGCGCGCCGCCACGGCCTCGGCCGGCGGGGCGTCGGCCGGACCGGCCGCGACGACGGCGGCCCAGAACGGGCGGCCCGAGCCCAGGTGCCGCGCCAGGTCGAACAGCGTCCACTCGGGACAGGTCGGCACCTGCACGTCCAGGCTGGGCGCGGCGGCGATCGCGGCCCGGAAGGCTGTCGCCCGCTCGTCGATCAGTCGCAGCAGGTCAGGGAGTTCAAGATTCTTCTGCACTACGGCTGTCTATCACCGCACTCCGGCGGCCGAAAGCAAATTTCCCGGCCGCCACCTGCCGACGCCGCCGTCCGAATCATCCTTCCGCCCGATTGCTGGCTGGCAGCCAGCGGTCCTGAATCCGAACGGCCTGGTCAATCACGCTCGTCCGTCTCAGTTTCCGTCTCATTCAGCGACGGACACCACCGTTCAGGCGAGTCCGGCCCACGGCTCACGATGAGCGCCCGGACGGACATGAACGCAGGTGAATTGCCCGAAACGGCCCCTGGCGGGCCGCCAACAGACTTGGAAAGCATGCGCCCCCGAGCAACGTCCTTGGGCTGCCGTGCACCGCTGCGCGGAGCAGTGCGCCTTCCACAAAGGACGTGTGCCCGGCAATCTGCACTGGTCCGCACAACGGTCGAGACCGGGGGGTGGGAGACGTGGCTCGTACACAGTCCAGGTGTGGAGCGCTCACGGAGAAGGGCACTCGGTGCCGGCGGCTGGCGATGGTCGGTGCGTCGCGATGCAACCTGCACCGTGGCGAGTGGTCGTCGTACACCATCGAGAAGCGCAAGGAAGCCGAACGCAAGGCGAGGACACGCAAGCGTCGGAAGTGACCCCAGCCTGTGTGAGGTGACATCCATGGCTGACTGTGAGGATGTCGGTGGTGCCGCCCGAGGCGGTCTGACCCGCCGACTGACCGACGCAGAGGCTGTCTTGTTGATGAAATGTCGGCCGACTCTCAACGACAGCGGACAGCAGCGGGGCGGTGCGGTCTGAGACGGCCACGGCCGCCCCGCGCAGGACGGGTGGACAGGCGGTCAGACCGCACTCCTAATGCGGTGCTCACAACGGAGTCCAGACGTCGGCAGAGGGCTGCGCCTCCAATTACGTGACGGCGCCGACGCACAGCAGCGGGCGATGGCAGATGCCTGCTGGCCATAGGGGCAGCTGAGACGCAGCGCGCCTCAAGGCCGAGCACGCGACTAGACGCCATAGAGTGCCGCGTCCGCAGGCGCAAGGATCAAGGGAGCACCCAAGGCCGTCAGACGAGCCTGTTTGCTGGGCTTCCTGAAGTTCTTGTCGGAAGTCACGAATACGTCGCCTCGGGCCAGAATGTGAGTTTGGAGCACAAGCACGTCCAACTGCCGATTGCGCCACTTGCGTTCCGCTTGCGCCCGCGACAGATCGTCTAGCTCTTCAGGAACAGCGTCCTTGTAGTCGAAGGACGCCGTCGGGAACAACACCGCATGCAACTCTCGCCCTTCGTTCTCAGCTTCGTCATGAGCAAATACACACCAATCGAGGTAGCTGAGATCAACTACGCACACCGGGCGAAGTATCTCTAGATCGGCGAGCCCCATCCTGGCCAGACGCTCCTGGAAGCCAGCGAAGTTATCCAGCACGGTGCCATCCTGCTGGTTCTCCGCTGCCGCAGTTGCAACTACCCGTACCGCGGCAGTGCCAGCCCGGTGCCGAGTCACCAGCGCTTCTACGGCAGGAGCATCAGGCCGCTGCTCCTCCAGCGCGATCAGGCAGTTGGTGTCGAGAGTGAAGGTCAGCAAGATTACCTCCGCAAGCGGACGATCCTCGATACGCGAACGGAAGGACTGACCCTGCGAGACAAGCCCTCCGACGAACCGAGGGAGACCCCCCAAAGTACCGGCGCAAGGTCATGAGGGGCCTTCGCAGCCGCCCAATGGCCTGTCACCCGTAGGCAACAGAGAACGTGCCACAGCCGTGCCAGATCGTGCGGGGAACAACGGGGAACACCGGTCAGCAAGGCGGCCCCAGGCCAGGTATGGGCCCCGTTCCATCGCAGGTCAACGCGACACTCACCCCTAGATCACCTCAGCTTCCAAAGCTGAGAGCTCCCGCTCTCGCTGAGACCGCCTGCTCCTGGGTACCGTCGTGCTCGTGTGTCCGGTGCGCGTTGGGTTGGTCACCCGAGGCTCGCACTGGTTGATCGCGCGCGACTAGGGGAGCTGGTACGAAGGCTCGTGTCGAGGTTGCTGTTGCCAGGTGGGTGGCCGCAGAGGGGTTTCCGGCGTCCCGACTCGTTGACGGCCTGGAACAGCCCTTCCTGATCGACGGCCACCCGGTGACCTTCTGGCGTCTCATTGTGGAGGGCGACCATAAGGCCACGTACGGCGAACTGGGCGGCATCCTGAGGGACCTGCACTCTATGAGGGTGCCCGCGGGCCTTGAGCTGCCTGCGTTCGACCCCTTCGACAAGCAAGAGCTACGGATCAGTAGGGCACCGATCCCAGACGATGACCGGGTCTTCCTCCGCAAGCGGTGGCATGAGCTGCGCGGTCAGTTCGAGGAGTTGACGTTCGAGACTCCGAAGGGGCCGGTGCACGGTGATGCCCACGTGCAGAACCTCATGGTGAACGATCGGGATGAGGTGATCCTGATCGACTTCGAGGCCTTCTGCTTCGATCACCCGGAGTGGGACCTGATGGTCACGGCGGTCGAGCATCACAGCCTTGGGTGGCAGACCGATGCGCAGTACGCGGACTTCGTGCGGGCGTACGGGCGGGACCTTTACGACTGGCACGGATACGACACGCTCCGGCGGCTTCAAGAGTTCGGCATGACGACGTGGCTCATGCAGAACGTGCAGGAGGACGAGGAGACGGCGGCCGAGTACAGCCGGCGCATCGCTGGCTTGCGCAACGACGATGCGCCGCGTGATTGGCGCCCCTGGTAGCTGCTACTCGTCCTCGTCGTCCAGGCGGGCGAGAGCTTCGCTCACCTGCTCGTTGAAGGCGACGACGGCGGGGTGAGCGGCGTGTGCGCTGACCTCGGCCTGGAAGTCGGTGACGTAGCGCTGGAAGCGTGAGGACTGGAGAGAGTCGCCGCCGTCCACGGCAAGGCTTGCGGTGGTGACGGCGGCTTCCAGTTCGCCGTTCAGTAGCTGGCTCTGGGCGAGCACCATCCGGCAGAAGCCCAGCGTGCGGGCGTACTGGGGATCGGTGCTGTCGACGGCGCGCTGTGCGTGCTCGACGGCTTCCCGGCGCATCTTCAGATCCCGGAAACAGTGGCAGAACTCGCCCAAGAGTTCGGCGTCATCGAAGTAGCTCAGCCATGCCGGGTCATCAGCGCCTTCGGCCCGCTCGAAGTGTCGTTCCGCTTGGTTCATCGCCTCGGCCGCTCCGGCCCGGTCGCCGGCGTTGGACAGGGCACGGGCCTCCATCGCCGAACTCAACGCCATGGCGCGCGGGGTGGCTCGGCCCTTGGCACCCTCAACGGCTGCGCGGGCAAGCTGGATGGCTTGTGCGTGCGCGCCCAAGTAATTGGCCTGGTGACTGAGGTTGCCCAGGATGCGCGCCCCGAACATCCGGTCATCGATGACCTTGGACAGCCGTAGTGTGGACGTGAGGTAGCGGTGGGCAAGCCGGTGGTTACCGACGTCGTATGCGGTCCACGCGAGCAACTGGGAGACCTCGGCGGCGGCCCCGTAGAGCGCTGTGCCCACCTTCTCGCTGTAGCTGGCGTTCAGCAGGGGAAGGACCTCGTGACGGAAGTAGTGGCGTAATGCCTTGTGGCCGTGGCCTCCGCCGTACTTGAAGTCGAGCTGCATGAACATGGAGGCGGCATCCCGGATCGCGCGTACGTCGCGCATGCCGACTCGTTGAGGTGCGGGCCTGTCTGCCTGGACGCCGTCGGGCCGGTCGATCATCCATGACAGGACGGCTGAGCTTAGGTCGGCCTCCGCAATGATCAGTCGATCTGAGACGGGCGTGTCGGCATGCTCCTGGGCAAGGCCGTCAAGCACCGCCAGAACGTCGGGGACCGTGCTCGGGTAGCCGATCGGCTCTGGGGCGGTCGGCCGAGTGTGGTCGAAGAAACCGAGATCGCCCGGTGCGATGCGGCGGCCCAGCTTGGCACTGAGAACGTCGGCCATGATCGCTGCCGTAGCCTTCCGGCTTGCCTCGACCCCTGCTCGGCGGGGCCTTGGTTCCGCGCAGCAGTGCGCCGCAGTCCTCCTTGCCGCACCGGAGGGTGCCGGTGGACAGGTAAACGCGAGCGTTGTGGCCTCCTCCCCGCATGGGACCGTCACCGATGATCTCTTGGATTGTCTCCCACTCGGAGACTGTCAAGATCGGCGTCCACTGCCCCTTGACGGGCTCGCCCGCGTCGTTGCGAGCGATCGTCATGTGCTTGATCTCTCGGCCCGTCTCAGGGTCGAACTCGATCACGTGGTGGGATCGGTACCCGCACAGACGTGGGTTCCGCATCATGTCCCTGAGCCCGATCCACCTCCACGGGTTGCCCCTCGATGTGGTGACTCCCTGGCGGTTCCAGTCGGCGACGATCGATGTCCACTGGGCTCCCAGAATGATCCGCTGGGCGGCGTCGCGGATGAGCTGGGCTTCGGCCGGGTTGAGGGTGCGCTTGTCGTCCTGCCACCCGAAGGGCCGCGTTCCTCCTACGGGGATCCCCAGGTTCCGCCTTGCCTTGTGGTTGCGGCGTACGCGGCGGGCGGCGTCGGCGGACTGCTTGTTGGCCATGGCGACCACCACACGGGCCATGGCGCGGCCGTTGTCGGTCAACAGGTCCAGGGTGCCCGTGATGTCGATGATCGGCCGGCGGTAGTGCTCTACGGTTTCGATCGCGTCTTCGAGGTGGCGGGGGTCGCGGGTCAGACGGTCGATGTCGTAGACGATCAGTCCGTCGATGTGCTCGCCGTTAGGTGCCTTGCCCTGCTTGAGATCTTCAAGCGCGCCCTCGTAGACCGGGCGTACGACGCGGTAGCCGACACTCCCATCGGGCAGGCGTACGCGCTTGCGCTTCCACGCCGACGTGTCCGGCTCCATGTACGTGTACACGTACCGTCCGCCTCGGCTCTCGACGAACTGTCGGCCGTCCTTCTCCTGCTCTTCCGTGCTCTTGATGTCCTGGCCGGTCATGAAACGGAACCCGGACGTGCTGGGCGACTCCTCAGAGGTGAGTTCGCCCTCGGCCTCCTCGGTCGACAGACGGGCCAGTCCGGCCCAGTTCTGCCCGGTGAGGTCTCCCCAGTGTGCTCGCTGTACTAAGTCGTTGGCCATCAAAAGAGGTTACGTTCGGAGAGGTGCTGTCACGTGTACCAGGTGACGCCCACGCCCGACAGCTGGGCGACCTCCTCGCGGCGCAGTCCCGGTGTCCGGCGCCGCAGGCCGGGCGGCATCCCGACGTCGGCCGGTGTCACCCGGGCGCGCCTGCTGCGCAGGAAGGCCGCCAGCTCGGGCCGGCGTCGCTGTGTCGTCCCCATCATCACGTCCCCCATCGTCGATGCCCGACTTGTCCCCTGCCAGGTGCTGTCAGTACCAGCATCAGCGGGCACTCGGCACCCGTACCGGGGCCTCGCCAGGCTCGACGGCATGACGACAACACCCCGGACGGGGCCGGGTCCTGCACCCGTGCACCCGCGTCCAAGCTCTGCGATCAGTAAAGCGCCCACCACTGACAACCGGTCCCGGCCGCTGCTCGCGGTCGTGCTCGCGGCCCAGTTCATGGCCCTGCTCGACGTGTTCATCGTCAACGTCGCAGCTCCGACCATCGGCTCCGAACTCCACGCCTCGGGCGCCGACTTGCAGCTGGTGATCGCCGGGTACGCCATCACGTACTCGGTGTTGCTGATCACCGGGGCGCGCCTCGGCGACCGGCTCGGGCACGGCCGGGTCCACCTCGCCGGCCTCGCCCTGTTCACCACCGCCTCGCTCGCCTGCGGTCTGGCGCAGGGCGCCACCGAGCTGATCGTCTTCCGGCTGGTCCAGGGAGCCGGCTCGGCGGTGATGATCCCGCAGGTGCTCAGCCTGATCCAGCGCACCTTCACCGGCGAGGCGCGGGTGCGGGCCCTCGGCGCCTACTCGGCCGTCATCGCCGTCGGCGCGGCGGCCGGACAGATCGTCGGCGGCGTGCTGGTGAGCGCGGACCTGTTCGGCACCGGCTGGCGGCCGGTGTTCCTCGTCAACGTGCCCGTGGGCGCCGTACTCCTGATCGTGGGCCGGCGCGTCCTGCCGCGGGAGGGCGCGGCACGACGGACGGGGGCTCCGGCGCTCCCGGCGGCCCAGGGCCGCGGCCTGGACCTCCCGGGCCTGGTACTGCTCGGTGCGGCCGTCTCGCTGCTGACGGTGCCGCTGGTGCTCGGGCAGGAGAAGGACTGGCCGCTGTGGTCGTGGCTGTCGCTGACCGCGGCCGCGGTGCTCTTCGCGCTGTTCCGCGGGTACGAGTCCCGGCTCGCGCGGCGCGGCGGCGCCCCGCTGATCGAGCCCCGGGTGCTGCGCCTTCCCGGCATGGGCCTCGCCGTCTTCCGCGTCCTGGCCGTGATGGGCGTGAACGGCGGCTTCCTGTTCGCGCTCACCCTGCACGTCCAGGGCGGCCTCGGCTACAGCCCGCTGCGGGCCGGCCTCACCTTCGCGCCGACCGCGGCCGTCTTCGGCGTGGCCGGACTGACCTGGCGGAGATGGCCCGCGCCGGTGCGGCGCCGGCTGGTCCCGGCCGGGTTCGTGCTGATCGCGCTGTCGGTGACCGGAGTCGGACTGGCGTTTCGGGGCGGGGACCCGGGCGGTCCGCTGTTCTGCGTCGCCTACCTCGGCGTGGGTCTGGGGCTCGCGCTCGGCTTCAGTCCGACGCTCACCGGGGCGCTGGCCGCCGTGCGGCCCGAGGACGCGGCGGACGCCAGCGGGCTGCTCGCGACGGTCGCGCAGCTCGGCCAGCTGATCGGCGTCGCCGCGTTCGGCACACTGTTCCTGAACCGGCTTGAGTCACTTGGGGCCCCGGGGGCGTATACCTCTGCGGAGGCGCTTCAGTCCTGCATGTACGCGCTGGCCGCGACGGCCGCGGCGGCTGCCGTGGCCGGACTGGTACCGAGGCGTCGCTGACCGTATCGGTCCGGCCGTGGCAGAATCAAACGGCCGGAAGGGGGCGCGGCCCGACGGGAGGGAGTAGCGATGCCTGCGAGCATCCTCAAGGAGGGCGGTCACCTCCTTGATGCGGCGTTGATACGGGACACGGTCACCCGCCTCGTCTGCCCTTCCTGCGGCTCTCTCCACGTGGCTCAAGTCCTCGGGGACAACGGCGGGATCTCCTACGTGTGCACGGCCTGCGGCCACAGCTGGAGCTGATCGATGGGTGCACACAGGCGAAAGTGCGACTGGTGCGGCAGCGGTACGCCGATCGTCCGTGACATGGAACCGATCAACCCCGACTACCAGTACTGGTGCGAGGAATGCGCCCGGGCGCTGATCATAAAGGGCGACCCGATCGAGACGTACCGCGAGCTGGAGGGCGAGCCGATCTACGGCCGGCTCCTGGAGGAGCACTGCACTCTGAAGCGGTTCTATTCGTTCGTCACGGCGTGACACGGGCCGGGGTCCGAAAAACCCCGGCCAAATTCGCGTAACGCCCGAATCGGGCAGAACGGAAACCGATTTGGTGCTGCACCCCGTCCACCTGTAATGTTGGCGTCGCCGCCGGGGAAACCGGGCGACACGGCCAAATGCGCAGCTCAGCCGCGTGGCCGCAAGGGGCTATAGCTCAGTTGGTAGAGCGCCTGCATGGCATGCAGGAGGTCAGGAGTTCAATTCTCCTTAGCTCCACAGAAGTCGAAGGCGGGTCATCCGATCGGATGACCCGCCTTCGACGTTGTGCCGCCTTCGGTGTCGTACGGGCGGCTTGGGTGCCGGGCGTGCGCGCGCCCGACGGAAACGGCGGGTCCCCCCGGAGGGAGAACCCGCCGTGCGTGTCTCAGCGGCCCAGCGCGCGGCGGCCCCGGCCCTGGGAGAGGACCGGCAGGTTGCGTGACGGTGCCTGTGAACGGGTGTCCTCCTCCAGGCGCAGGGCCAGCGCCGGACAGCGGCGCACCGCGCGCAGTGCCTTCGCCTCCGCGTA
Source organism: Streptomyces sp. NPDC046197 (assembly GCF_040646295.1). Taxonomy (NCBI): domain Bacteria; kingdom Bacillati; phylum Actinomycetota; class Actinomycetes; order Kitasatosporales; family Streptomycetaceae; genus Streptomyces; species Streptomyces sp. NPDC046197. The sequence continues at coordinate 9,991 of NZ_JBEYZY010000015.1, forward strand.
ACGCGGCACCTGTGCCTGGGCGACGGTCGGGAAGCCGTCGGCGCCCAGTTCGAAGACCTCCGGCAGGATGTCGGCGCACAGACCGTGGCCCCGGCACAGCGTCCAGTCGACGTAGATCTTCTGGCGGCTGGGGCCGGTCTCCTCGACCTCGGCACCGCCCGGGACGCCCGTCGGCGCTCTGCCGCCCTCGAAGAGCGGCAGAACGCCCTCCACGGGCCGTCCGCAGCCGTTTCCGAGGACGTGGGCGGCCAGGTCGTCCGTGAACGCCTTGACGGTGGACTCGAGGAACATCGCCGAGCCGTCCGGGTGCGAGCACGCGCCGCGCCGCTTGACGTTCCTGGCGACCTGCTTGAGGGCCTCCAGGGCGGCCGGTCCGCCGCCGTTGAGGATGTCCTCCATGCCGCGGGCGGCCGCCGGCAGGCCGAGGTAGCAGGGGCCGCACTGGCCCGCGCTCTCCTCGGCCAGCCACTTGGCGACCTGCAGCGACTCGCCGAGCGGACAGGTCTCCTGGCTGATCGGCAGGATGGCGCCCGCGCCCAGCGAACCGCCCACGGCGTCCAGGGAGTTGCGGGAGACGATCGCTTCGTTGACGGTCGCCGCGTCGATCCACTTGCCGTGGTAGCCGCCCGTCAGCACACCCTGCGGCACCGGCGGGGCGCCGGCCAGCTGCAGTACGTACCGCAGCGGCACACCCGTCGGGACCTCGATCACCATGGGGCGCGCCACCGCCCCGGAGACCGTGAGCATGACGGTGCCCGGCTCGTCGTACAGGCCGGTGTTGCCGTAGCGCTCCGGTCCGATACGGGCGGCGATCGCCAGCTGGGCGAACGTCTCCGCGTTGGACAGCAGCGTGGGCGCGCCGCCCACGCCGGTCTGCGAGGCGCTGATCTTGCGGCCCGGCGGGATCGCCGGGCCGCCGTCGATGGAACGGATCAGCGAGGCCGCCGCGCCCGTGACCATGCGCACCGGGTTGCGCTGCACGCGCGCGCGGAGAGCCGACCTGCGCCCGTTGCTCAGGCCGCGCTCGGCCAGCGCGGCCTCCATCGAGCGCTGCGTGGACTCCCGGGTGACCCCCACCACGAGCGTGCGGGCGCCCAGGGCCTCCGCGCACAGCAGAGCACCGTCCAGGATGAGGTGCGGGGCACGGTTGATCAGCACCGTGTCCTTGCGGCAGGCCGGTTCGTCCTCGCTTCCGTTGACGACGACGACCGGCCGTACGCCGCGCTTGATCGCCGACTCGGCGACCGAGCGCAGCTTCTTGTGGAAAGGGAAACCCGCGCCGCCGCGGCCCCTCAGGTTGATGGCCTCGGCGAGCTGCGCGAGCTGCTCACCGCCCAGGGGTTCGAGCGGCCCGTGCACCTTCAGGTGCATGGGCAGATCGAGTCGTTCGACAAGGTCGAAGCCAGACGTGAGCTGTGGAAGGCCGACTACTCGGACTTCCGGAACGTCGGGCAGGGCCTCGTTCACCTATAGCCTCCGGAAGGCGTGTTCCAAGGTTCGCCCGAACCCGGTGCGTCGAAGGAGGTACCGGGGGGTGTTTCATTGGCGGGACCGCTCGTGTACGTGTCATCCGGGTTGTACGTGCCGTAGAACGGGTTCGTCTCACCGGTGTCGTACAGATCACGTCCGCCGTACGCGTTCGTGCCCGAATTGCTGTAGGGCGGGATGTTGTATCCCGTGTCGTTCAGCGGGTCGTAGGCCGACGGGCGCGCCTCGCCGACGGGCGGCGGCGACGGGATCGGCCAGCTGCCCGAGGCGCCGCCCGCGCTCTCCATGCGCGGTATCGCCTCCGTGGCCTGCATGTCGAACGGCAGGTTCATGCGTGCGGTCTGGTCGGCCGCGAAGGTCTGCGGGGTGCGCGGGGGCGTCGAGACGGCACGGTAGGCGGCCGCGAAGCCGGAGGTGGACTCCGGCGCCGCGGCGGGTGCCGGGGACTCGTACAGCGGGACGGAGGGGCTCGGGATGCGGGGCAGGGAGCCCGTCGTGGCCGCGGCCTGCGGCTGGGCCACCCGGGCGCTCTCGTAGCCGGGAAGCGCGGACTCCGCCATCCGGGCCCGGCTCACGTCCAGGTCCTCGAAGTCCGGCCGCTCCCCGCCGCCCAGGACCGACACCAGCCGGTCGGCGATCCTGCGCTTGACCGGGCGCGGTGCGGCACGCAGCGCCAGGGCCGCCATGACGCCGACGAGGCAGAGGTCGTACGACACCATGAAGAACGTCTTCGCCGGGCGCCCCGCGAACAGGCCGTGGACCAGTGCGGCGCACCAGGCCGGGTAGGCGAGCATGTGCATCGCGCGCCAGCGCGCCGCGACCGGCGCCGGGGAGGCGAACTGGTTGCGCAGGGCACCGGTGACGCCCACGAAGATCATGAGCAGTCCCGCCAGGGACCCCAGCCCGATCAGGCCGGCGCTTCCGGTGACGCCGAGCGAGAACGGGATGAGCGCGGCGATGAAGACCGTGTGCGCCAGGGCCAGCTTGACGGTGATGTGCACCAGCAGGAACGCGATGGAGGCGACAGCGGTCACCCTGTGGATGCCCTGTGCCACGATGCGCTGCCGGATGTTGAGGAAGATCCGGTCCTGGGCGACCAGACCCCAGATCACCGAGCAGGTCAGGGACACCAGCGACAGGACGCCCGCACCGAAGCTGAGGAAGTTCTGCAACTGGCTGCCGCCGTACAGCACGATCACGGGGATGAGAAGCAGGACGACAGCCGTCGCCACCCCATAGGCCGACCGGCCCGGTTTGGGGAGCGAGCTGCTACTGCGACGAGGGTTCATGGGGGCAACTCCGAGCGGTTCGGGAAAGCGGTCCCGAGACGAACTCTAAGTGGCTCCAAACCGAGCAGTACGCCGTTTGAGTTATTGCGTTGTTATCAAAGAGACGTTCGGGGCTCGCGTTGTCCCCATAGGGTCTGTTACGCCGGGTAAGTTTTGAATCTTATTCAATTTTTTCCCAACCTTCACAAGTGCGTGGCCGCCTTCCTCGCCGTCTTCCGGTCACCTTCCCGCCCTCGCCGGAGGCTCGTCGCCCCGCATGCGACGCCTGCGGTACCCTGACGCCATGCGTGCCGTACGCCTTCTGCTTAGCGAGCCGCGCTGATCAGCCCCGACCACCGGGCGAGTCGGATGGTCGGAATCGGCGCGGCGTCCCCTCCTGTGCGAGGGGATTTTTCGTTTCTTGGCTGTCACAGCCGCTGGCAGAGACGACCGATGGAGCTTTGAGGATCATGAGCGAGACGAATCCCGCCGCCGCTGCCGTGTCGGCGGAGGCCGAGCCGCACCGCTACACGGCTGCCCTGGCGGCCGAGATCGAGGCACGCTGGCAGGACTTCTGGGACGCCAACGGCACGTACGCCGCGCCGAACCCCAAGGGGGACCTGGCCGGCGACCCCGAGCTGGTCGCCCGGCCCAAGAAGTTCATCATGGACATGTTCCCGTACCCCTCCGGTGCGGGCCTGCACGTCGGCCACCCCCTGGGGTACATCGCCACCGATGTATTCGCCCGCTTCCAGCGGATGACCGGCCACAACGTCCTGCACACCCTGGGCTTCGACGCCTTCGGCCTGCCCGCCGAGCAGTACGCCGTACAGACGGGCACGCACCCGCGCGTGTCCACCGAAGCCAACATCGAGAACATGAAGGCCCAGCTGCGCCGGCTGGGCCTGGGCCACGACAAGCGCCGGTCGTTCGCCACGATCGACCCGGACTACTACAAGTGGACCCAGTGGATCTTCCTGCAGATCTTCAACTCCTGGTACGACGACGAGGCGAACAGGGCCCGCCCGATCTCCGAGCTGGTCGAGCAGTTCGACACCGGTGAGCGCCCCGTGCCCGGGCACACCCGCGCGTGGCGGGAGCTGAGCCACACCGAGCGCGCCGACGTCCTGGGCGCGTTCCGCCTGGCCTACGCCTCCGACGCGCCGGTCAACTGGTGCCCCGGCCTGGGCACCGTGCTGGCCAACGAGGAGGTCACCGCCGACGGCCGCTCCGAGCGCGGCAACTTCCCCGTCTTCAAGGCCAGGCTGCGCCAGTGGAACATGCGCATCACCGCCTACGCGGACCGGCTGCTGGAGGACCTCGACGAGCTGGACTGGCCCGAGGCCATCAAGCTGCAGCAGCGCAACTGGATCGGCCGCTCCGAGGGCGCCCGCGTCGACTTCCCGATCGACGGCGAGCACATCACCGTCTTCACCACGCGCCAGGACACCCTGTTCGGCGCGACCTACATGGTGCTGGCGCCGGAGCACCCGCTGGTCGAGAAGTTCACCCCGGCCGCCTGGCCCGAGGGGACGCACGAGGTGTGGACCGGCGGCCACGCGACCCCCGCCGAGGCCGTCGCCGCCTACCGCGCCCAGGCCGCCTCCAAGTCCGACGTGGAGCGGCAGGCCGAGGCCAAGGACAAGACCGGCGTCTTCACCGGTGCCTTCGCCACCAACCCGGTCAACGGCGAGCAGGTCCCGGTCTTCATCGCCGACTACGTCCTGATGGGCTACGGCACCGGCGCGATCATGGCCGTCCCGGCGCACGACAGCCGTGACTTCGCCTTCGCGCGCGCCTTCGAACTGCCGATGCGCTGCGTGGTGGAGCCGACCGACGGCCGGGGCACCGACCCGTCCACCTGGGACGACGCGTTCGTGGCGTACGACGCGAAGATCGTCAACTCCTCCAGTGACGACGTGCAGCTGGACGGCCTGGGGGTCGTCGAGGCCAAGGCGCGCATCACCGAGTGGCTGGGGCGCGAGGGCATCGGCGAGGGCACCGTCAACTTCCGCCTGCGCGACTGGCTGTTCAGCCGGCAGCGCTACTGGGGCGAGCCCTTCCCGATCGTCTACGACGAGGACGGCGTGGCGCACGCGCTGCCCGAGTCGATGCTGCCCCTGGAACTGCCCGAGGTCGAGGACTATTCGCCGCGCACCTTCGACCCGGACGACGCCGACACCCAGCCCGAGACGCCGCTGTCGCGCAACGAGGACTGGGTCAACGTCACCCTGGACCTGGGGGACGGGCCGAAGAAGTACCGCCGCGAGACCAACACCATGCCCAACTGGGCCGGTTCCTGCTGGTACGAGATGCGCTATCTGGACCCGCACAACAGCGAGAAGCTGGTCGACCCGGAGATCGAGCGCTACTGGATGGGCCCGCGCGAGGGCATGCCCCACGGCGGCGTCGACCTGTACGTCGGCGGCGCCGAGCACGCCGTGCTGCACCTGCTGTACGCCCGCTTCTGGTCCAAGGTCCTGTACGACCTGGGCCACGTGTCCTCGGCCGAGCCGTTCCACAAGCTGTTCAACCAGGGCATGATCCAGGCCTACGTCTACCGTGACAGCCGCGGTATCGCGGTGCCGGCCGCCGAGGTGGAGGAGCGCGACGGCGCGTACCACTACCAGGGCGAGCAGGTCACCCGCCTGCTGGGCAAGATGGGCAAGTCCCTGAAGAACGCCGTCACTCCGGACGAGATCTGCGCCGAGTACGGTGCCGACACGCTGCGCCTGTACGAGATGGCGATGGGCCCGCTGGACGTGTCGCGGCCGTGGGACACGCGCGCGGTGGTCGGCCAGTTCCGGCTGCTGCAGCGGCTGTGGCGCAACATCGTCGACGAGACCACCGGCGAGGTCACCGTCACCGACGCCGAGCCGGACGAGAAGACGCTGCGTGCCCTGCACAAGGCGATCGACGGCGTGCGCCAGGACCTGGAGGGCCTGCGCTTCAACACCGCCATCGCCAAGGTCACCGAGCTGAACAACCACCTGACCAAGGCCTCGGGCCCGGTCCCGCGGTCGGTGGCCGAGCCGCTGGTACTGATGGTGGCGCCGCTGGCCCCGCACATCGCCGAGGAGCTCTGGCGCAAGCTGGGCCACACCGGCTCGGTCGTCCACCAGGACTTCCCGGTCGCCGACCCGGCGTACGTCGTCGACGAGACCGTGACCTGCGTCGTCCAGGTCAAGGGCAAGGTCAAGGCGCGCCTGGAGGTGTCCCCCTCGATCTCCGAGGAGGAGCTGGAGAAGGTGGCGCTGGCCGACGAGAAGGTCGTCGCGGCGCTGGACGGCGCGGGCATCCGCAAGGTGATCGTGCGGGCGCCGAAGCTGGTGAACATCGTTCCGGCGTGATGGGCGTGATGGGTGTGATGGGTGTGACTCCGAGGGTCTGACGGCGTAACTGCCGGGGAGCAGCGCGCCGGCGTCTCGGGGTAGTCCCCTACGGGCAGGTTCGGGGTTTTTCTGGAACCCGGGGCCTGCCCGTTGCGTTTACCGTTGAAGAGCGGCGCGGCACGTGCCGCCCGGAGCCGGATGGAGGAACGTCGTGGAAGCAGCTGTCACCGTCCTCGCCCTGCTCTTCGTGCTCTTCCTGGTGCTGGGCGCCTTCGTCACGGTCAAGGTGGTCGGCGCCGCGAAGCGCGGCGTGGACCGCACCCTGACGCAGGCCCGGCGCACGGTCGAGGACCACACACTGCGGGCCAAATCCTTCGCCCAGCCCGGTCCCGCGGGCGAGCTGGCCCAGCTCAGGCTCACCCTGCGCACGTCGATGCGTGCCACGCAGGACGCCCTGTACGCGGGCGCACATGAGGACGAGTCCCTGAAGGAGTCCGTTTCCCTCTTCGAACGCCTCAGCGTGCACGGCCGCGAACTCGACGAAGAGCTCAAGCGTCTGGAGGCCGAGCCCGACCGGGCGACCCTCGCCGAGCGGCTTGAGGGCCTGCGCGAGCGCACCCGGCGCATCACACAGTCGGCCGACTCCCTGCGCTGGGCCGCCCGCGACCGTGCGCGCCGCTTCGCCGACGACGACCTGGAGGTGCTGAGCAGCCAGATCGACGTGGAGGCCGACGCGCTGCGCCACTGGACGAAGGCCGATCCCGCCCCGGCGCCTCCGCCGTGGCCGGAGCCGCCGACCACCGAAGCGGACCGTCAGACATGGCCCGGGACCCCGCAGCCGCCCTCGGCGCAGGAGGCCGCCCGGCCCGCCATCACCCCGCCCGGCCAGCGCCCCGGGTACCCCTGGCAGAGGAAGCCCCGCCCCGAGAGCACGACTTGATCCGGCCACTCGTGCACCTGGTGGGAGGGCCCGGGCTGCCGTCCGGGCGCTACGGCAGGTAACCTCCAGCTCATGTCCCGCCATGTCGCTATCGTCACCGATTCAACGGCCTACCTGCCGCCGCGGACGATGGAGCGCCACGGCATCACCGCGGTGCCCCTGACCGTGGTCCTCGGTGACCAGGCGCTCGAAGAGGGCACCGAGATCTCGACCCGATCCCTGGCCCAGGCCCTGCAGAAACGGCGGTCGGTCACAACCTCGCGCCCCAGTCCCGAACTCTTCGCCGAGACCTACCGCAAGGTCGCCGAGTCCGGTGCCACGGGCATCGTCTCCCTGCATCTGTCCGCCGAGCTGTCGGGTACGTACGACGCGGCGGTGCTCGCGGCGCGGCAGGCGCCGGTGCCGGTGCGGGTGGTGGACACCGGGATGGTCGCCATGGCGCTCGGCTTCTGCGCGCTCGCCGCGGCCGAGGCCGCGGAGGCGGGCGGCACGGTGGACGAGGCGGTCACGGCCGCCGAGAAGCGAGCGGGGGGCACGTCCGCCTACTTCTACGTCGACACACTCGACTACCTGCGCCGCGGCGGCCGCATCGGCGCCGCGCAGGCCCTGCTCGGTTCCGCGCTCGCCGTGAAACCGCTGCTCCAACTGGAGGGCGGCCGCATCGAGCTCCTGGAGAAGGTACGGACGGCCTCGAAGGCGATCGCCCGGCTGGAGGAGATCGCGGCGGAACGGGCGAACAGCGCCGGCGTCGACATCGCCGTCCACCATCTCGCCGCCCCGGACCGTGCGTCGGCTCTCGCGGACCGGCTGCGGGCGCGGGTGTCCGGGCTGGCCGACCTTCATGTGAGTGAGGTCGGCGCGGTGATCGGGGCGCACACGGGGCCTGGCCTGCTGGGAGTTGTCGTCTCGCCCCGCTGATGCCTCGCTGAGGTCTGGCTGATGCCTCGGTGACGCCATCGGTGATGGCCCGGGCCGGGTGAGTGTGGGCGAGCACTCGTGTGGGTGACGGAGTTATCCACAACCGGGGGGTAATCCCCTGGAATTGGGCAAGATCATCGCGAAGGTGGCGAGGTGTTCGATCCTCGTCGCATGGCATTTCGATCACGCTCACGCACAGCGACCGCGACCAGTGGTCCGGGCCGCGGCCCCGCATCCGACGGCCGGACCCGTCACCGCCGCCCACCCGCCCGACGCGGGACCCGGCACCGTCACGCGTCGGCCGAGGAACTGCACCGGCGCGCGGAGGCGCTGTTCGCCGAACGGGCCACATGGGTGGGGGAGTCAGGGAGCGGGCCACCGGAGACTGCCGTCAAGCAGATGGATGTGGCACCAACGGCACTGATCAGCCACAGGCCAAGCAGGCGGCCGTCGTGGGCGAAGCGGCACGCGGAGACGAACCCGGGGGAGGGCGCGGAGGCGAACGCGGGGAAGGACGCGGGGAAGGGCGCTGGGGAGGACGGGCGAGGGCACGGCGCGCCGACCGGCCCGCACCGGACGGGCGGCGCCCAGGAGGCCTCGCGCGGTGTCGCCGAAGGCGTGGGCGGCGCCGCGGGCAGGGCGGGTCGTGACCTGCGGGTGCCGGACCTGCCGGCCCCGGCACCCGTGTCCGACGTCGGTACGGCTGCTCGACACACGGCCGGGCCCTGGCATGGGAGAGCCGGGCTCGCGCTGCGGGAGCGGATGCCGCTCTGGTTGCAGACGCGGTGTGGTCTGGAGCGCAGGAGTGTGATCGCGCTGACGGTGGTGCTCGTCGCCGCCGTCATCCTCGCCGTGCAGCACTTCTGGAGCGGCCGCACACAGCCGGTGAGGGCGCCCGAGGTGGTGCGTGCCGTGGCCCCTTACACAGGCCGGGGAGAGGAAAAGGGCGCCGCGTCCGGTGCCTCAGCCGCTCCGCCGGGCACCATCGGCGCCAGGGCGTCGGCAGGCCCGGAGATCGTGGTGGACGTCAGCGGGAAGGTACGCCACCCCGGGATCCACCGCCTTCCCGCGGGCTCACGGGTCGCCGATGCGCTGGAGGCGGCGGGCGGGGTGCGGCCGGGCACCGACATCGGCGGTCTCAACCGGGCCCGCTTTCTCGTCGACGGTGAGCAGGTGGTGGTTGGTGGCCCCTTCCCGGTCATCGGACCCGCAGCCGGCGCGGTGGGCGGAGCAGTGGGCGGCGCGGCCGGCTCGGCAACGCCGGGGGCTTCCGCGACGCCGGTCTCCCTCAACACGGCCACCGCGGACCAGTTGGAGGGCCTGCCCGGCGTCGGTCCTGTGCTGGCCCAGCACATCATCGACTACCGCACGCGCCACGGCGGCTTCCGCTCGGTGGACGAACTGCGCGAAGTCAACGGCATCGGCGACCACCGTTTCGGCGACCTGCGGAACCTGGTACGGCCATGAACGGCCCTCCCGCATCTCCCGAGGACACGCCATGGCATCCGCCCCCCGCCCGAAAGGCCCCGGGCAGCCCCGCCTCCGCCGGGCACGACAGGTCGCCCATGCATCCGGGCAGCCCCGTTCCCGAGGAGCCTCCCCAACCGCAGACGCACCTGGGCGGCCCCCCTCTTGCGGAGCCCTCCGGACCGCACCCGGACCCCCGCACGGAACCCCACGACGCCGATGCCTCGGGCGCCCGACCGGCCGTGCACGTCGCATCGGGCAAGCGGCTGGGCGCCGCCCGTCCGCGGCAGGAAGGACCGACGGATCTCCGACTCGTCCCGGCAGCGCTCGCCGCCTGGGCGACGGCGGCTCTGGCCCTGGATGCTTCGCCGGAATGGGTGACCGCTTTCGCGATCGCCTGCCTCGCCGCAGCCGCACTGCTGCTCGGCCTCCGGCGCGGAGGAGAAGCCCCTTCGACCGCAACCGACAGCTCAACGCTTGCGACTTCTGTGACACCGGCGACACTGGCCACTCAGACCACAAGGGCAGCATTGCCCACTCAGACGACAGCCGCGACACCTGCGACACCTGCGACACCTGCGAGGCATGCGAGGCGTGCGAGCCAGGCCGGCCCACCGGTCGAACCGCCACCGCCCCCATCGACCTGGTGGCCCCCCGCGCATCACTCCCGGCCTCCGCGGCCACCGACCCGTCCCGCCCGGCGTGCCGGGGCACGGGCCTCCTTGGCCGCCGTGCTGCTCGGCGCCTCCGCCGCCGCTGCCTCCGCCGGGCTGCACGGAGCGGACCTGCGGCGCGGACCGGTACCTGGTCTGGCGCGGCAACTGGCCACCGTGACCGCGGAGGTCGAGGTGACCTCCGATCCCCGGCTCACCCGCCCCCGGGTCAGCGGCGATCACATGGCACGCACCTCCGTGCTGATCGAGGCAGAGGTGCGGCGCGTCGAGCGGGCGGGCGCAACGACGGCCGTGGAGACACGCACACCGGTGCTGATGCTGGTCGACGCCGTTCCGCGGGCGACGGCCTCGGGGCGGGGCGGCGCTTCCGCGGCGGGACGCCTCACCGGAGACGGGCCGGAGCGCTCGCCGTGGCTCGGGCTGCTGCCGTCCACGCGGCTGAGAGTGACGGCGCGCCTCGCCCCGCCGTTGACGGGAGGCGATCGGATCGCGGCGGTGCTGCGACTGCGGGACCGGGCCGCACCCGAGGTGGTGGGCCGGCCGTCCGGGCCGCAGCGGCTGGCGGGCCGGCTGCGCGCCGGACTGCGCGCGGCGACCGACGGACTGCCGGCGGACGCGCGGGCTCTGCTGCCGGGGCTGGTCGTCGGGGACACCTCGCGGATCACGCCGGAGCTGGACGAGGCGTTCAAGGAGACGGACCTCGCGCACACACTGGCGGTATCCGGGAGCAACCTGACGATCCTCCTCGCCCTGCTCATCGGCCCGCCCGCGCTGGCCCAGCACGTGGAGCGCCGCGGCCTCGCGCCGAGGCTGGGCCTCCCGCTGCGGACGACGGCGGTGTGCGGAGGACTGCTCACCGTGGGGTTCGTCGTCGTGTGCAGACCCGACCCGAGCGTGTTGCGGGCCGCGGCCTGCGGAGCCGTCGCGCTGCTCGCCCTCGCGACCGGCCGCCGCAGATCGCTGGTTCCGGCGCTGGCCACGGCCGTGCTGGTGCTGGTGCTTTACGACCCGTGGCTGTCCCGCAGTTACGGCTTCCTGCTGTCCGTACTGGCCACCGGCGCCCTGCTCACGCTGGCTCCCCGCTGGAGTGCCGCGCTGCTCCGGCGCGGTGTGCCCGCCCGCCTGGCCGAGGCGCTGGCCGTGGCAGCCGCGGCGCAGGCACTGTGCGCGCCGGTGGTGGCCGTACTGTCGGCGCGGGTGAGTCTCGTGGCGGTGCCGTGCAACCTGCTCGCGGAGATGGCGGTCGCGCCCGCCACGGTGCTGGGCTTCGCGGCGCTGGTGTCGGCACCGCTCGCGATGCCGGTGGCGAAGCTGTTTGCCTGGTGCGCGAGTTGGCCGACCGGGTGGATCGCGGACATCGCCCGGACCGGGGCGGCGCTCCCCGGCGGGGGAGTGGAGTGGCCGGGCAGCTGGGCCGGGGCGCTGCTGCTGGCCCTCGTCACCGCCGCGGTGGTGCTTGTGGGGCGGCGGCTGCTGAGGCATCCGTGGCTGTGCGCCGTGTGCGGGGTGCTGCTCCTGCTCGTGGTGGTGCAACCGCCGCCGCTCACCAGGGTGATCACGGGATGGCCGCCGCCGGGGTGGCGGTTCGCGATGTGCGACGTGGGCCAGGGCGACGCGACGGTGCTGGCGGCGGGTGAGGGCAGCGGCGTGGTGGTGGACGCCGGGCCGGACCCGGCCCCGGTCGACCGTTGTCTGCGCGCACTCGGCATCACCAGGATTCCGCTGGTGGTACTGACCCACTTCCACGCCGACCACGTGGCCGGTCTGCCAGGAGTGCTGCGGGGCCGGCAGGTGGGCGCGATCGAGACGACGGGGTTCGAAGAACCGGCCGACCAGGCGGAGTTCGTACGCAGACAGGCAGCCGCCCGGCACATCCCGCTGACCCGCGCGGTCGCCGGGGAACAGCGGCGTCAGGGCACGCTGTCCTGGCAGGTGCTGTGGCCTCCTCCGGGCCCTCGGCCGAGCCCGGGTGGGGAGACACCTCCATCGCCCCTGGCCCCCGGCCCCGGGGGGCCCAACGACGCCAGCGTGACGCTGCTCGTCCGGTCGGGCGGACTGCGGCTGCTGCTGCTCGGCGACCTCGAACCCATGGCACAGCGGGCGTTGTTGACAGCGTCGACGGCCGCGCAGCTGGTGGGCGTGGACGTGCTGAAGGTCGCCCATCATGGCTCGGCCCACCAGGATCCGGACCTCATACACCTGGTGGCCCCGCGGCTGGCGCTCATCTCCTGCGGCGCGGACAACCCGTACGGGCATCCGGCTCCCAGCACGGTCGCGGCGCTGCGGGCGGAGGGCGCCGTGGTGCTGCGGACGGACCGGGACGGCGCGCTGGCGGTCACCGGGGCGGGCGCCCGGTTGGGGGTGGCGCGAGACTGAGGGCATGAATGCCGCACTGGTTGACGCCTATCTCCGCCGCCTCGGGGCCGAACGCCCGGCGCGTCCCACCGTCGACGTCCTGCGGGGGCTGCAGCTGCGGCACCTGCGGACCGTGCCGTTCGAGAACCTGTCGATCCACCTCGGTGAGGAGATCGTGCTGGAGGAAGAACGGCTGCTGGACAAGATGGTGGGCGCGCACCGGGGCGGGTTCTGCTACGAACTCAACGGGGCCTTCGGAGCGCTGCTCGCGGCCCTCGGGTTCGACGTCACGCTGCTCGCGGGGCGGGTGTACGGAGAGGAGGGGCGGCTCGGGATTCCGTACGACCATCTCGCGCTGCGGGTGCGGACGGTGGACGGGGGCGACTGGCTGGCCGATGTGGGCTTCGGGGCGTTCAGCCACTTTCCGCTGGCGTTCGGCGAGCGGGGCGAACAGGCCGAGCCCGGCGGCACGTTCAGGATCGTGGAGGCGGCGCCGGACGCGGCCGGGGCGCGGGGGCCTGCCTCAGCGGTGGACTCCGCCGACGTGGACGTCCTGCGGGACGGCAGGCCCCAGTACCGGCTGGAGGCGCGGCCGCGGGTGCTGGGTGACTTCGTGGCCGGCGCCTGGTGGCACAGCACCTCGCCGGCCTCGCACTTCACGCGGTCACTGGTCTGTTCCCGCCTCGCGGAGGGGGGAGGGCGGGTCACCCTCAGCGGCCGGACCCTCACCACGACCGGGGCCGACGGGACGCGCGAGGTGCGGGACCTGACCTCGGACGAGGAGGTGCTCGCGGTCTACCGGGACCGGTTCGGCATCGCACTCGCCTCCGCACCGACCGTGCGGGACTTCGGTGGGAGCGGCTGAGTCGCGGCGGGGCATGGGTGGGAGCGGCTGAGTCGCGGCGGGGCATGGGTGGGAGCGGCTGAGTCGCGTCGGCCGGGGTGCCGGAGAATGGCTCCGTGAGTGATGTGAGACATGTGCTGGTGCTGCCCGACCGCGATGCCGCGGAAGACGCGGCCGAGGCGCTCGGGGAGCGGTTCGGGCTCCAGGAGGAGCCGCGGCTCGTCCGCGACGCGCTGGCCGGTGAGGACGACGCGGAGGACGCCCAGTGGCTCGTCGTCCTGCGGGATCAGGAGGGGCGGCTGGATCCGCAGGAGTTGGACGCGTTCGCGGGGGAGTGGGAGGGCTGGCGGGAGGAGCCGTAGCCGGAGACCCGGAGTCCGTCCGCCGGCGTTGTCAGTGGCCCGTGGGATGCTTGACGCGATGGCCAGGAAGACTGCGAATGACGACCCCCTCGCCCCGGTGACGCTTGCCGTCGGGCAGGAGGACCTCCTGCTCGACCGTGCCGTGCAGGAGGTGGTGGCCGCCGCGAAGGCCGCCGACGCCGACACGGACGTACGGGACCTGACCCCGGACCAGTTGCAGCCCGGCACGCTGGCCGAGCTGACCAGCCCGTCGCTCTTCGCGGAGCGCAAGGTCGTGGTCGTACGCAATGCGCAGGACCTGTCGGCCGACACGGTCAAGGACGTGAAGGCGTACCTGGGGGCGCCCGCCGAGGAGATCACCCTCGTGCTGCTGCACGCGGGAGGCGTCAGAGGCAAGGGGCTGCTGGACGCGGCGCGCAAGGCCGGCGCCCGGGAGGTGGCCTGCCCGAAGATGACGAAGCCGGCCGACCGGCTGGCCTTCGTGCGGCAGGAATTCCGCGCCCGGGGCCGCTCGGCCACGCCCGAGGCGTGCCAGGTGCTGGTCGATGCCATCGGCAGCGATCTGCGGGAGCTGGCGTCGGCGGTGGCCCAGCTGGTCGCCGACGTCGAGGGGACGATCGACGAGGCCGTCGTCGGGCGGTACTACACCGGACGGGCCGAGGCCTCCAGCTTCACGGTCGCCGACCGGGCGGTGGAGGGGCGCGCGGCCGAGGCCCTGGAGGCCCTGCGCTGGGCCCTGGCCACCGGAGTGGCCCCCGTGATGATCACCAGCGCACTCGCGCAGGGCGTGCGCGCGATCGGCAAGCTGTCGTCCGCGCGCGGCGGCCGCCCCGCCGACCTCGCCCGGGAGCTGGGCATGCCGCCGTGGAAGATCGACCGGGTGCGGCAGCAGATGCGGGGCTGGACGCCGGACGGGGTGGCCGTGGCGCTGCGGGCGGTCGCGGCGGCCGACGCCGGGGTGAAGGGCGGCGGAGACGATCCGGGGTACGCGCTGGAGAAGGCGGTCGTGACGATCGCCCGGGCGGCGCGGTCCCGGGGACGGGCGTAGCCGGGGACACGCCCCGGCGCACCAGTCCAGGACGGGCGTAGCCGGAGACATGCCCCGGCGCACCGGTCCAGGGCGGGCGTAGCCGGGGACACGCCCCGGCGTACGGCACACCGAAGGCCCCGGCCTCCTCCCCTGGGGAAGGGGAAGGGGCCGGGGCCTCGGGTTCACGCCGATGAGTCCATACCCGCGTGGCGAACGCAGGCCGCGTACGGACTCGGGGGTGCCGGTCGGGGGCGGATGAGAGAGGGCCCGCCCGGGGTCCTTCCGGCGGTCAGATCAAGGGGTGGTTCAGCCCTTGAGGGTCGCGACCTTGGAAGCAAGCGCCGACTTCTTGTTGGCGGCCTGGTTCTTGTGGATGACGCCCTTCGAGACGGCCTTGTCGAGCGCACGCGCGGCAGCGCGCTGCAGCTCGGTGGCCTTCTCGACGTCACCCGCGGCAGCGGCCTCGCGGGCCTTGCGGATCGCGGTCTTCAGGGAGGACTTGACGGCCTTGTTGCGCAGCCGAGCCTTCTCGTTGGTCTTGATCCGCTTGATCTGGGACTTGATGTTCGCCACGAATGAGCCTCTACAGATTCAGGCACGCAAGGACAGGACCGCTGGCGGCCCGCCTCACGCGCCGGTGATTTCTTGAAGACGTGCCTCCCGCGACCTCCGGCGGAGGGGCATGAGACACAGCCACTCAGACTACCAGTGGCTCTCCCAGTGGCCCAAACCCGTCCCAGGTCCCCGGCCGTGGGACCATGGAGGCTACGTATCGATCCGACCCGAGACCGCAGACGGACAAGCACACGTTATGCGGACGCCTCAAGAATCAGGACCCTGCGTGCCCGCGACCCCTAGCCATGTGCCCGAGCCGAGCCGTACCGACCCGGCTCTGATCCGCAATTTCTGCATCATCGCGCACATCGACCACGGCAAGTCCACGCTCGCCGACCGGATGCTCCAGCTGACCGGCGTGGTCGAGCAGCGGCAGATGCGCGCTCAGTACCTCGACCGCATGGACATCGAGCGCGAGCGCGGCATCACGATCAAGTCCCAGGCGGTGCGTCTGCCGTGGGCCCCGACCCACGAGCCGGGCAACACGCACATCCTGAACATGATCGACACCCCGGGGCACGTCGACTTCACGTACGAGGTCTCGCGGTCGCTCGCCGCGTGCGAGGGGACCATCCTCCTCGTCGACGCCGCCCAGGGCATCGAGGCGCAGACCCTCGCCAACCTCTACCTGGCGATGGAGAACGACCTCACGATCATCCCGGTCCTCAACAAGATCGATCTGCCGGCCGCGCAGCCGGAGAAGTTCGCCGAGGAGCTCGCCAACCTCGTCGGGTGCGAGCCCGACGACGTGCTCAAGGTCTCCGCGAAGACCGGCCTGGGCGTGGAGGCGCTCCTGGACAGGGTCGTCGAGCAGATCCCGCACCCGGTGGGCGTCGCCGACGCCCCCGCCCGCGCGATGATCTTCGACTCCGTGTACGACTCCTACCGGGGCGTCGTCACATACGTCCGTGTGATCGACGGCCAGCTCAACAAGCGCGAGCGGATCCGGATGATGTCCACCGGCGCCACCCACGAGCTGCTGGAGATCGGCGTCAACTCGCCCGAGATGCTCCCGGCCGACGGGCTCGGCGTCGGCGAGGTGGGCTATCTCATCACGGGTGTGAAGGACGTCCGCCAGTCCAAGGTCGGTGACACCATCACCAGCCAGGCGAAGGGGGCCACCGAGGCACTCGGCGGGTACAAGGACCCCAAGCCCATGGTCTTCTCCGGCCTGTATCCGCTGGACGGCTCCGACTACCCCGACCTGCGCGAGGCCCTGGACAAGCTGCAGCTCAACGACGCCGCCCTGGTCTACGAGCCGGAGACCTCCGCCGCGCTGGGCTTCGGCTTCCGTGTCGGCTTCCTGGGACTGCTGCACCTCGACGTGATCCGCGAGCGGCTGGAGCGCGAGTTCGGGCTCGATCTGATCGCCACCGCGCCCAACGTGGTGTACCGGGTGATCATGGAGGACGGCGAGGAGATCACGGTCACCAACCCGAGCGAGTTCCCCGAGGGGAAGATCGCCGAGGTCCACGAGCCGGTCGTGCGGGCCACGATCCTCGCGCCCACCGAGTTCATCGGCGCGATCATGGAGTTGTGCCAGACCCGGCGCGGCACCCTGCTAGGCATGGACTACCTGTCCGAGGACCGTGTCGAGATCCGCTACACGCTCCCGCTAGCGGAGATCGTCTTCGACTTCTTCGACCAGCTGAAGTCCAAGACCCGCGGCTATGCGTCGCTGGACTACGAGCCCACGGGAGAGCAGTCCTCGAGCCTGGTCAAGGTCGACATCCTGCTGCACGGCGACAAGGTCGACGCCTTCTCGGCGATCACCCACAAGGACCAGGCGTACGCGTACGGCGTCCGGCTCGTCGCCAAGCTCAAGGAGCTGATCCCGCGGCAGAACTTCGAGGTGCCGGTGCAGGCCGCCATCGGCTCGCGGGTCATCGCCCGCGAGACCATCCGCGCCATCCGCAAGGACGTCCTCGCCAAGTGCTACGGCGGTGACATCTCCCGCAAGCGGAAGCTGCTGGAGAAGCAGAAGGAGGGCAAGAAGCGGATGAAGATGGTGGGTTCCGTGGAGGTTCCCCAGGAGGCCTTCATCGCGGTGCTCTCCAGCGATGACAGCGCGGGGTCGGCCAGGGGCAAGAAGTAACCGACGGTTACCCGTGGTGGGGGCGTCCCGCCCCGCCAAACCGGGTGGAAAAGGGGTCCGCTGTGCGAAAGCGTGGCGGGCCCCTGTGCGTGCGGCCGGTCGCTCTCTGTAGGAAGTGACAGGCCACTGCCCCTTACGCGGTGGCCGGTCGCGCTTTACTCTGATCCCTGCTCGATAGTTACTCGCGAGTTAAACAACAGCTCGAACACCGCCCGTGAGTACACCCAGCCGCACTGAGCCAGCCGCATCGTTGCGGGCCCCGGAGGATGTCGTGAGCGACGCACAGACCCTGATCGAGAACCGTCCGCCGTCCGTGGCGGCCCTCTTCCTGGAGCGCGTCGCGGCCACGCCGGACGCCGAGGCCTACCGGTACCCCGTGCCCCCGGCCTCGGGTGAGGGCCCGGACGAATGGAAGTCGCTGAGCTGGGCGCAGGCCGCCGAGCGGGTCTACGCGATCGCCGCCGGACTCATCGAGCTGGGCGTGCAGCCCGAGGAGCGCGTGGCGCTCGCCTCCTCCACCCGCGTCGAATGGCTGCTCGCCGACCTCGGCATCATGTGCGCCGGCGCTGCCACCACCACCATCTACCCGCAGACCAACGCCGAGGAGTCGGCCTTCATCCTCTCCGACTCCGAGAGCAAGGTCCTCATCGCGGAGAACGCCGACCAGCTGGCCAAGGTGCTCCAGAAGCGCTCCGAGCTGCCCGACCTCCACCACGTGGTCGTCATCGACCCGGCCGGTGTCGAGACCGGGGACTGGGTGCTCAGCCTCGCCGAACTGGAGAGCCGCGGCGCCGCGCACCTGGAGAAGCAGCCCTCGCTGATCAAGGAACGGGTCGGCGCGATCAGCAGGGAGCAGCTCGCCACCCTCATCTACACCTCCGGCACCACGGGCCGCCCCAAGGGCGTCCGGCTGCCGCACGACAACTGGTCGTACATGGCGAAGGCGATCGCCTCCACCGGCCTGATCGGCGCCGAGGACGTCCAGTACCTGTGGCTGCCGCTCGCGCACGTCTTCGGCAAGGTCCTCACCTCCGGCCAGATCGAGGTCGGGCACGTCACGGCCGTCGACGGCCGCGTCGACAAGATCATCGAGAATCTGCCGGTGGTGCAGCCGACGTACATGGCGGCCGTGCCGCGCATCTTCGAGAAGGTCTACAACGGCGTGGCGGCCAAGGCCCGGGCGGGCGGCGCGGCCAAGTACCGGATCTTCCAGTGGGCGGCCGAGGTCGCCCGCGAGTACGCCAGGGTCTCGCAGGACAACTTCAAGCGCACCGGCACCCACGCCGTGCCCTTCGGCCTCGGCGCCAGGCACAAGGTCGCCGACGCACTCGTCTACGCCAAGATCCGCGAGGCCTTCGGCGGCAACCTGCGTGCCTGTGTGTCCGGCAGCGCCGCGCTCGCCCCGGAGATCGGCTACTTCTTCGCCGGCGCCGGCATCCACATCCTGGAGGGCTACGGCCTCACCGAGTCCTCCGCGGCCTCCTTCGTCAACCCCGGCGAGGCCTACCGCACCGGCACCGTCGGAAAGCCGCTGCCCGGCACCGAGGTGCGCATCGCCGACGACGGCGAGATCCTGCTGCGCGGCCCCGGCATCATGCAGGGCTACCACCGGCTGCCCGACAAGACCACCGAGGTCCTGGAGGCGGACGGCTGGTTCCACACCGGCGACATCGGCGAGCTGTCCCCGGACGGCTACCTGCGCATCACCGACCGCAAGAAGGACCTCATCAAGACCTCCGGCGGCAAGTACATCGCGCCGGCCGAGGTGGAGGGCCAGTTCAAGGCGGTGTGCCCGTACGTCTCCAACATCCTGGTGCACGGCGCCGACCGGAACTTCTGCACCGCCCTCATCGCCCTCGACGAGGTGGCGATCCTGGAGTGGGCCAAGGAGAACGGCCTGGAGGGCAAGTCGTACGCCGAGGTCGTCGCCGCCCCAGTCACGGTCGGGATGGTCGACGGCTACGTCAAGCAGCTCAACGAGGGCCTCCAGCGCTGGCAGACCATCAAGAAGTTCCGCCTCCTGCCGCGCGACCTGGACGTCGAGCACGGCGAGATCACCCCGAGCCTGAAGCTGAAGCGCCCGGTGGTGGAGCGCGAGTACAAGCACCTCATCGACGAGATGTACGCGGGAACCCGCGAGGGCTGACCGTACGGCGGTGGCCGACCGCGAGCGAAGCGCGTGGTCCGGATGCTCGGAGTTCCGGGATTCCAGGAATCTTCCACTTTCTGCCCGACTTCGAGCATTGCCGGTCCACTGCTCTCACTCATGACGGGTCACTTCGGTAACTCCGCGCTTATGGGCGCAGCCGGTCTGTCACTCTGGTCCACAACGAACGAACCGATTCGTCCGAACGCTCGGGGAGTTGTGGATGGGGCCCATTCCGACGCAGCGGGAGACCGTCTTGCGCGCCTGTGAGGTGCCCGCACGCGCCGCTGCCGTGCCGGGGCCCCAGGGCGCGGGAGCGCGCTCGGAGGCAGGGGCGGGTACGACTCAGGCGCGTGCGGAGGCAGGGGCGCGTACGGAGGCGCACGGGACGCTGCCCGGCGGGCCGCTCGCCCCCGGCGCCGCCCGCGCCCTGGTCCGCTCGGCGCTCGCGGAGTGGACGGAGCTCGGCCTCGTGGTCGCCGACCGCCTGGCCGACGACGCCATGGTGGTGGTCAGCGAACTCGTCACCAACGCCGTCGTGCACGCGGGTACCGACGTGGGGCTGACCTGCCGGCTGGAACACGACGAGCACGACGGCGTCGGTGACGAGCACGACGCGAAGGCCACGGCCGCCTTCGTCGTCGAGGTGTCCGACCACAACCCCTCGCGCGCCCCCCGCGACGGCGGCGCCGAACCCTCGTACGAGGCCCCGGAGTACGGCCGCGGTCTGCGCCTGGTGGCCGCGCTCTCCGAGGCCTGGGGCATCACCTACCGCAGCGGCGCCAAGACGGTGTGGGCCCGGCTGCCGGCCCAGGGCAGCCCGGTCGCCGACGAGACGGAGGCCCACGCCGGGGAGCACGGTACCGGCGTCGCCGAGATCCTCGCGCCCGAACCTCTCCCGCTCCCGGCCGCGCTCGAGCGGGCGGACCCCCCTCGCGCCGAGCGGGACCGGGAGTGGCTCGGCCGCGGCGCCCTGTCCTTCCTCGCCGAGGCCTCCGACCTGCTCGCCGGACAGCTCGACGAGGACCTGGTCGCCGCGCTCACCGGGCAGCTGATCGTGCCCCGGCTGGCCGACTGGTGCGCGATCTGGCTGGAGGACGAGGCCACGGCCCGCGGCGGCTGGCGCGACGGAACCGGCGCGGCCGGGCCGCGGCTGGCCCGCGTCTGGCACGGCAGCGAGAGCCGCATCGAGGAACTGCGCCGGGCCCTGGAGAAGGAACCGCCGCACCCGCCCGACGACTTACAGTCCGGGCCCGTTCCCCACCCCTGGCCCGGCGAGGCCCTCGGTCCGGGCGCGACGGACGGCGCCGCGCTCGCCTACCGCCTGATAGCGGGCGGCCGTCCGCTCGGCACGCTGCTCATCGGGCGGGCCGGCCTGCCGCGCTTTCCCGACGAGATCAACGGACTCGTCGAGGACCTCAGCCGCCGGGTGGCGCTCGCCATCGGCGCGGCCCGGCAGTACGCCCGCCAGGCCACCATCAGCGCCGTACTCCAGCGCGGGCTGCTGCCCGGCGCCGTGGCCGAGATCCCCGGGATGCGCAGTGCCCTCGTCTACGAGCCGTGCGACAAGGGCGGGCCCAGCGGCGACTTCTACGACATCTTCCCGGCCGGTGAAGGGCGCTGGTGCTTCGCCGTGGGCGACGTCCAGGGCAAGGGCCCCGAGGCCGCCGTCGTCATCGGGCTCGCCCGGCCCTGGCTGCGGCTGCTGGCCCGTGAGGGCTACCGCGTCGCCGACGTCCTCGACCGCCTCAACCAGCTCCTCCTGGACGACGCCACCGAGGCCGCCGACGCCGCCGCCCGCGTGCTGGCGGCCGCGGGCGGCCGCACCCCGACCGCCGGTGACGGCCCCCAGACCCGCTTCCTGTCCCTCCTCTACGGCGAGCTCGCCCCCTTCGACGGCGGAGTGCGCTGCACCCTCGCCTCCGCCGGGCATCCGCTGCCGCTGATCCTCGGCCACGACGGCGACGTACGGACGGCCGCGCGCCCGCAGACCCTGCTCGGGGTCGTCGAGGACGAGACGTACACCAGTGAGACCGTCGAGCTGCGGCCCGGCGACACCCTGCTGTGCGTCACCGACGGGGTGACCGAGCGGCGCTCCGGCTCCCGCCAGTTCGACGACGGCGACGGGCTCGCCGACGCCCTCGCCGGATGCGCCGGGCTGGACGCCGAGCTGATCGCGGAGCGCATCCGCCGGCTGGTGCACGAGTTCGGGGCCCGGCCCCCGGAGGACGACCTGGCCCTGCTGGTCCTGCAGGCGGAGTAAGAGCCCCGAGATCCGCCCGATGCGGCAGCTCCTGCCGTCCGGCGGCGGCCCGCGCGTTGCCTGGCGCGGTTCCTGCCGTCCGGCGGCGGCCTCCGCGCTGCCTGGCGCGGCTCGTACCGTCCGGTGCGGCTTGTGCCTTCCGGTGCGGCTTGTGCCGTCCGGTCCGGCTCCTGCTGTTGGTGCGGCCCTTGCTGTCGAGTGCGGCTCCTGCCGTCCGGCCCGGCTCCTGCTGTCGGGTGCGGCTCCCGCTGTCCGGCCCGCCCCGCTGTCCGGCCCGCCCGCCGCTGTCGGGTGCGGCCCCCCCTGTCCGGCCCGTCTTCCGCTGTCCGCCCCGCCCGCCGCTGTCGGGTGTGGCTCCCGCTGTCCGGCCCGTCCGGCCCGTCTTCCGCTGTCCGCCCCGCCCGCCGCTGTCGGGTGCGGCCGCCCCCCGCCGCCCCCAGCCAGCCCTGTCGCGGCCGCGACGGATGGGCGCGGTTCGGCTCGTGTGCGCGCGGGAGCGGGGCTTCGGTGCGGGTGCTGGACAATGGAAGGCATGCCTTCCGCACTTCCCGACGGTGAGCCCGTCCCCGCCGACGGCGCGCTGCCCGAGCCCGCGCTCGCCGGGGCCGCCGAGCGTCCCCTCGGGTTCTACCTGCACGTCCCCTACTGCGCGACCCGCTGCGGCTACTGCGACTTCAACACCTACACCGCCACCGAGCTGCGCGGCACCGGCGGAGTGCTCGCCTCCCGCGACAACTACGCGGAGACCCTCGTCGAGGAGATCCGCCTCGCCCGCAAGGTGCTCGGCGACGACCCGCGCGAGGTCCGCACCGTGTTCGTCGGCGGCGGCACGCCCACGCTGCTGGCCGCGGACGACCTGGTACGGATGCTGGGGGCGATCCGCGACGAGTTCGGGCTCGCGGCCGACGCGGAGGTCACCACGGAGGCCAACCCCGAGTCGGTCGACCCGGCCTATCTGGCGGCACTGCGAGAGGGCGGCTTCAACCGGATCTCCTTCGGCATGCAGAGCGCCAGGCAGCACGTGCTGAGGATCCTCGACCGCACGCACACGCCGGGCCGCCCCGAGCGGTGCGTGGCGGAGGCCCGGGCGGCGGGCTTCGCGCACGTGAACCTCGACCTGATCTACGGCACCCCCGGCGAGTCGGACGACGACTGGCGGGCCTCGCTGGACGCGGCCCTCGGTGCCGGCCCGGACCACATCTCGGCGTATGCCCTGATCGTCGAGGAGGGCACGCAGCTCGCCCGGCGGATCCGCCGGGGAGAAGTGCCGATGACGGACGACGACGTGCACGCGGACCGCTACCTGATCGCCGAGGAATCCCTGTCCGCGGCCGGTTTCCACTGGTACGAGGTCTCGAACTGGGCCACGTCCGAGGCAGGCCGCTGCCTGCACAACGAGCTGTACTGGCGCGGCGCCGACTGGTGGGGCGCGGGCCCCGGCGCGCACAGCCACGTCGGCGGAGTGCGCTGGTGGAACGTGAAGCACCCGGGCGCGTACGCGGCGGCGCTCGCCGCCGGCCGCTCCCCGGGCGCCGGCCGGGAGGTCCTCACGCGCGAGGACCGCCGGGTGGAGCGGATCCTGCTGGAGCTGCGACTGCGCGAGGGCGTGCCGCTGGACCTGCTGCGGGAGGAGGGTCTCGCGGCGTCCCGACGGGCGCTGTCGGACGGACTGCTCCAGCAGCAGCCGTACGAGGAGGGCCGCGCGGTGCTCACCCTGCGCGGCCGCCTGCTGGCGGACGCGGTGGTGCGGGACCTGGTGGACTGAGCCGGGGCCCGGCACGAACGACCGGACAGGCCCTACGCGGGTTCGGTCACGAAGTCGATCAGCTGCTCCACCCGCCCCAGCAGCTCCGGCTCCAGGTCCTTGTACGACCGCACGCGTCCCAGGATCCGCTGCCAGGCCGCCCCCGTGTTCCGGGGCCAGCCCAGCTCCTGGCACACCCCCGTCTTCCAGTCCTGGCCGCGGGGGATCTCGGGCCAGCCCGCGATGCCCAGGGAGGACGGCTTCACCGCCTGCCAGATGTCGATGTACGGATGGCCGACCACCAGGGCGTGATCGCTGGTCACCGACTCGGCGATGCGCCACTCCTTGGTGCCCGGCACCAGGTGGTCGACCAGGACGCCCAGGCGGGCGTCGGGTCCGGGGGCGAAGTCGGCCACGATGGCGGGCAGGTCGTCGACGCCCTCCAGGTACTCCACGACGACGCCCTCGACGCGCAGGTCGTCGCCCCAGACCTTCTCCACCAGTTCGGCGTCGTGCCGTCCCTCCACATAGATGCGCCCGGCGCGCGCCACACGCGCGCGTGCCCGGGGGACGGCCACCGAGCCGGACGCTGTGCGGGTGGGCCGGGCCGGCCCCGAGGCGGCCTTCACGAGGGTCACCGCGCGGCCCTCCAGGAGAAAGCCGCCCGGCTGGAGCGGAAACACCCGGTGCTTGCCGAAGCGGTCCTCCAGGGTCACCGTGCCCGCCTCGCAGCGGATCACCGCGCCGCAGAATCCGGTGCCCGGCTCCTCCACCACCAGACCCGGCTCCGCCGAGACCTCCGGCACGGCCCTCGGCTTCTTCCACGGTGGCGTCAGGTCGGACGAGTACGAACGAGGCCGCGGGCCCGAGGGGCCCTCGTCGGAAGGGCGGTGGCGGGAGACGGGTGGGAGCATTCGAGTGACGATATGGACAGGCCCGCGGCCGATCAGCGCGACACGCCGAACCGCTCGGCCAGCGTGTCCCGTTGCGCCCGGACGAAGGCCGCGTCGACCACCGCTCCGTGACCGGGCACGTACAGGGCGTCCTCGCCGCCGAGCTCCAGCAGCCGGTCGAGGGCGGCCGGCCACTGGGACGGCACGGCGTCGGGGCCGGCCTGGGGCTCGCCCGACTCCTCGACCAGGTCGCCGCAGAACACCACGGTGGGGTCGCCGGGCACCACCACGGCGAGGTCCTGGGCGGTGTGCCCGGGGCCCACGTTGGTCAGGACGGTCCGCCGGCCGCCCGTCAGCTCCAGGGACAGCGAGCCGAAGACGTGTTCGTGCGGGCGCACCAGGGCGTCCGCCGCCTCCTCGGCCTTCGCCGCGTCCAGGCCGTTGCGCACGGCGTCCGCGCGCAGCTCCCGGCGCCCGTCCTCGAACGCCCCGGCCCGGCCGTGGGCGGCGAAGACGTGTGCGCCGGCGAACGCCGCGGCCCCGAAGACATGGTCGAAGTGGGGGTGGGTGAGTGCGAGGAACGACACACGGCAGCCCGCGAGCTCCTGCGCCTGCAGCCGCAACCGGGCGCCCTCCGCCAGGCTCGACCCGGCGTCGACCAGCAGCGCGGAGCCTTCCCCGAGGACCAGTCCCACCGTGCAGTCCCACCCGGGGAGGCGGCACCGGCCGACGCCGTCCGCCAGCCGCTCCCATCCCAGCTCTTCCCAAGTCACCCTCACACGACGACGCTAGCGGTACAGCATCCCCGGTACGACCTCGCAGGCCGTCGCGGGCCCGGCCTTGCCGGGGGCGTAGGTGACCGCCGTACACTGGGCCGGGTAAAGCTGGCACTCGTATGCGCCGAGTGCCAGGGCAAAGCCGCTGCGGGACGACATCTGGAGGTGTGCGCGATGCTCAGTGAACGAAGGCTCCAGGTGCTGCGCGCCATCGTCCAGGACTACGTCGGCACCGAGGAGCCGGTCGGCTCCAAGGCCCTCACCGAGCGGCACAGCCTCGGCGTGTCACCGGCCACGATCCGCAACGACATGGCGGCCCTGGAGGACGAGGGCTACATCGCCCAGCCCCACACCAGCGCCGGGCGGATCCCCACCGACAAGGGGTACCGGCTCTTCGTCGACAAGCTGGCCGGGGTCAAGCCGATGACCGCGCCGGAGCGGCGCGCGATCCAGAACTTCCTCGACGGCGCCGTCGACCTGGACGACGTGGTCGCCCGGACGGTGCGGCTGCTCGCGCAGCTGACCCGGCAGGTCGCCGTCGTGCAGTACCCGTCGCTGACCCGTTCCACCGTGCGGCACGTGGAGCTGCTCGCGCTCGCGCCGGCGCGGGTGATGCTGGTGCTGATCACGGACACCGGCCGGGTCGAGCAGCGGATGATCGACTGCCCGGCCCCGTTCGGGGAGGCGTCCCTGGCCGATCTGCGGGCGCGGCTGAACAGCAAGGTCGCGGGCCGCCGTTTCACGGACGTCCCGCAACTGGTGGAGGACCTGCCGGAGGGCTTCGACGTCGAGGACCGGGGCACGGTGTCGGCGGTGCTGTCCACCCTGCTGGAGACGCTCGTCGAGGAGAACGAAGAGCGGCTGATGATCGGCGGCACCGCCAATCTGACGCGCTTCGCGCACGACTTCCCGCTCACCATCCGGCCCGTTCTGGAGGCCCTGGAGGAGCAGGTCGTGCTGCTGAAGCTGCTCGGCGAGACGAAGGACGCCATGACCGTGCGCATCGGTCACGAGAACGCCCACGAAGGACTCAACTCCACGTCCATCGTGTCGGTGGGCTACGGTTCGGGCGGTGAGGCAGTAGCCAAGCTCGGCGTGGTCGGACCGACCCGCATGGACTACCCGGGAACGATGGGAGCGGTACGCGCAGTGGCACGGTACGTCGGACAGATCCTGGCGGAGTCGTAAGTGGCCACGGACTACTACGCCGTACTCGGCGTGCGCCGCGACGCGTCGCAGGAAGAGATCAAGAAGGCCTTCCGGCGGCTCGCCCGCGAGCTGCATCCGGACGTCAACCCCGATCCGAAGACGCAGGAGCGGTTCAAGGAGATCAACGCCGCCTACGAGGTGCTGTCGGACCCGCAGAAGAAGCAGGTCTACGACCTCGGCGGCGACCCGCTCTCGCAGGCGGGCGGCGCCGGGGCGGGCGGCTTCGGGGCCGGCTCCTTCGGCAACTTCTCCGACATCATGGACGCGTTCTTCGGTACGGCGTCGCAGCGGGGCCCGCGCTCGCGCACCCGCCGGGGCCAGGACGCGATGATCCGTATCGAGGTGGAGCTGGACGAGGCCGCCTTCGGCACGACCAAGGACATCCACGTCGACACGGCGGTCGTCTGCAACACCTGCAACGGCGAGGGCGCGGCACCGGGCACCACCGCCCAGACGTGTGACATGTGCCGCGGCCGTGGCGAGGTGTCCCAGGTCACCCGGTCGTTCCTGGGCCAGGTCATGACGTCCCGCCCGTGCCCGCAGTGCCAGGGCTTCGGCACCGTGGTGCCCACCCCGTGCCCGGAGTGCGCCGGCGACGGCCGGGTCCGCGCCCGCCGCACCCTGACCGTGAAGATCCCGGCCGGTGTCGACAACGGCACCCGCATCCAGCTGGCGGGCGAGGGCGAGGTCGGCCCCGGCGGCGGTCCCGCCGGTGACCTGTACGTCGAGATCCACGAGCTGCCCCACCCGAGGTTCCAGCGGCGCGGCGACGACCTGCACTGCACGGTGACCCTCCCGATGACCGCGGCCGCCCTCGGCACCAAGGTGCCGCTGGAGACCCTGGACGGGCTGGAAGAGGTCGACATCCGCCCGGGCACCCAGTCCGGCCAGTCGATCCCGCTGCACGGCCGGGGCGTCACGCACCTGCGCGGCGGCGGCCGTGGCGACCTCATCGTGCACGTCGAGGTCCAGACGCCGACCAAGCTCGACCCCGAGCAGGAGCGCCTGCTGCGCGAGCTGGCCAAGCTGCGCGGCGAGGAACGCCCCCAGGGCCAGTTCCAGCCCGGCCAGCAGGGGCTGTTCTCCCGGCTGAAGGACGCGTTCAACGGCCGCTGATCCGTACCGTCTCCTTGGCCCGTGCCAAGGAGACGACCGGATTCGGACTCGCCCCGGGGACGTGACAACATGCCGTCATGTCCTCCGCGCTGACCGATCTCTTCCCGCACCCGATCGTGCAGGCCCCGATGGCGGGCGGTGGTTCCGGGCCGCAGCTCGCCGCCGCTGTGTCCGAGGCGGGCGGGCTGGGCTTCCTGGCCGCCGGATACAAGACCGCCGACGGCATGTACCAGGAGATCAAGCAGCTGCGCGGGCTGACCGGCCGCCCCTTCGGCGTGAACGTGTTCATGCCGCAGCCGGAGCCCCCCGGGGCGAACACCGGCTCCACCGGGGCGTCCGGCGGCGCGCCCCCTTCCGCGGCCGTCGACCTCTACGCCCACCAGCTGGCCGGCGAGGCCGCCTGGTACGAGACGGAACTCGGCGACCCGGACAGCGGCCGGGACGACGGCTACGACGCCAAGCTCGCCGTGCTCCTGGACAACCCGGTGCCGGTGGTCTCCTTCCACTTCGGCGTGCCCACCCGCGACGTGGTGGACTCCCTGCACCGCGCCGGCAGCTACCTCCTGGCCACGGCGACCACCGCCGAGGAGGCGCTCGCCGTGCAGCAGGCCGGTGCCGACGCGGTGATCGCGCAGGGCGTGGAGGCCGGCGGCCACCAGGGCACCCACCGGGACCTTCCGGAGAACGACGGCTCCGGCCTCGGCGTGCTCTCGCTCGTCGCGCAGGTCCGCGAGGTGGTGGGCATCCCGGTCGTCGCCGCCGGCGGCATCATGCGGGGCAGCCAGATCGCCGCCGTGCTCGCCGCGGGCGCACGCGCCGCCCAGCTGGGCACCGCCTTCCTCGCCACCCCCGAGTCCGGTGCGCACCCCCTGCACAAGCAGGCGCTGACCGACCCGCTCTTTCCCCGCACGGAGCTGACGCGCGCCTTCTCGGGCCGCCCGGCCCGCGCGCTGGTCAACCGTTTCCTGCGCGAGCACGGCCGTTACGCCCCCGCCGCCTACCCGGAGGTCCACCACCTCACCTCCCCGCTGCGCCAGGCGTCGGCCAAGGCGGGCGACGCCCAGGGCATGGCGCTGTGGGCGGGGCAGGGCCACCGGATGGCCCGGGCGCTGCCCGCGGGCCGGCTGGTGGAGGTGCTGGCCGCCGAACTGGCGGCGGCGAAGACAGCGTTGTCGGCCTTCTCCCCGTTCGGAGGTGACGTGCGATGACGGCACCGGTGTTCGTCGTCGACCAACTGGACTCCATCGGCCCGGAGTTCGTGCTCGACGGTCCCGAGGGGCGGCACGCGGTCTCGGTGAAGCGGCTGCGGCCGGGGGAGGACGTGGTCCTCACGGACGGGCGCGGGCGCTGGACCGAGGGCGTGGTGAAGGCCGCCGAGGGCAAGGACCGCCTGGTGGTCGCGGACCTGGGGCCCCTGGTGACGGAGCCGGAGGAAGCCCCCCGGATCACCGTCGTGCAGGCCCTGCCCAAGGGCGACCGCGGCGAGCTCGCCGTCGAGACGATGACCGAGGTCGGCGTCGACGCGATCGTTCCGTGGGCCGCCTCGCGCTGCATCACGCAGTGGAAGGGCGACCGCGGGCTGAAGGCGCTCGGCAAGTGGCGCTCGACCGCCCGGGAGTCGGGCAAGCAGTCGCGCCGGGTCCGCTTCCCGGAGGTGACGGATACGGCGACGACCAAGCAGGTTGCCGCACTTCTCGCCGGGGCCGGCTTCGCCGCCGTCCTGCACGAGAGCGGCGACCGGCCGCTGGCCGCCGCCGAACTCCCCACCGAGGGCGACATCGTGCTGGTCGTCGGGCCCGAGGGCGGGGTCTCGCCGGAGGAACTGGCGCTGTTCGAGGAGGCGGGCGCGCGGCCCTACCGGCTGGGGCGTACCGTGCTGCGTACATCGACCGCCGGGACCGCGGCGACCGCCCTGCTCCTGGGGCGCACCGGCCGCTGGTCCTGACCTTTTCCGGGGGGGGAACACCGTGGAACTCGCCCAGGTCCGGCTGCTCGTCACCGACTTCCCTGCCTGCTACCGCTTCTACGCCGATGTGCTCGGCCTCAAGCCGCAGTCGGGGGCGGCGCAGGGGCCGTACGAGAAGTTCAGTGCGGCCACCGGCTCCGCCGGCATCGCGCTGCAGGACCGGGCGATGATGGCCGAGGTGCTGGGCGAGCTGGGCGAGGAGGCGACCGGACACCGCTCACTGGTGGTGCTGCGCGTGGACGACCTGGACGCCTACTGTGCGCAGATCACCGCCCGCGGTGCCACCCTCCTGCACGGCCCCGCCCCCATGACCGACCGCATGCGCGTGGCCCACCTCAAGGACCCGGAGGGCAACCTCGTCGAACTCCAGGAGTGGCTGCTGCTGCGCGGCTGAGCGCGAGACGACGGGCGGCGGCCGCGCAGTGACCGTATGCGCTCTACCGCGGGCGGCGCGCCGGTGGCAGGCTGCCCTGCATGGGGGCAGTGAGGCGGATTCAGTGGGTGCGCCGGTACCGGCTGCCGGCCGTGGCCGGGTTCGCGGCGGTCGCCGTGGGCGGTCTGACCGCGTGTGATCCCGGTGGGCTGAGCTCGGCGTCGGTGGCGTACACCACCGACAGAACCGCCACGGCGGAACTGAACCGGCAGCACGCTTCGGTGAGTTGGCTCAGCTGCACGGCGGACTACGGCAGCGGCGGCAAGGCGTACACGCCCGGCAGGTCGACGCCGTCCGCGTCGGAGACCACCGTCGCCTCCGTCGACTGCCAGGGACAGACCAAGGACGGGCGGAGGATCACCGTCACCGGCAAGGTCACCCGGGCCGTCGACGGCGCGTGCGTGCGCGGGGACCTGACCGCCACGGTGGGGGGCAAGGTGTGGTTCCACGTCGACGGCCTCGGCGACTGCGATGCGACGAGCGGCCCCACGTACCAGCCGCCCGCCACCTACCGGCCCACCCGCGGACAGCCCGGACCGACGGTCACGGTGACCGTCACCAGGACGATCTGGTGCAAGGGCGATCCCACCTGCTGGCCGGTCGAGGGCAAGTGACCCCCTTCCACGGCGTGACGTGCGCGGGAAGTGATCCAAACCCCTGTCCGCGGCTGCCGCCGCTGCGTAGGGTGATCGGGTGACTCAGCCCGCATCGCCTGCATCGGCGCCATCGGCGGCATCCGCGGCATCATCTGCGCAGTCTGCTGCGTATCTCCGCTTCCCGCACCTGCACGGCGAGTTGGTCGCCTTCACCGCGGAGGACGACGTGTGGCTCGCGCCCCTGGAGGGCGGACGGGCCTGGCGCGTCAGCGCCGACAACGTGCCGGTGAACCAGCCGCGCATCTCACCCGACGGCACGACCGTCGCCTGGACCTCCACCCGGGACGGCGCCCCCGAGGTGCACATCGCGCCGGTCGACGGCGGGCCCGCCACCCGCCTGACGTACTGGGGCAGTTGGAAGACCCAGGTGCGCGGCTGGACCCCGGACGGAGAGGTTCTCGCCATCAGCACCCAGGGGCAGGCCAGTCTGCGCCGCAGTTGGGCGCGGGCCGTGCCGCTCGACGGGGGGCCGGCCACCACACTGCCGTACGGACCGGTCGGCGACGTCGCGTACGGGCCGCACACGGTGCTGCTGTCCGCCCCGATGGGACGCGAGGCCGCCTGGTGGAAGCGCTACCGGGGCGGTACGGCGGGCAAGCTGTGGATCGACCGCGAGGACAACGGCGAGTTCGTGCGGCTGCACGAGGAACTGGACGGCAACATCGAGTACCCCCTGTGGGTGGGGGACCGCATCGCCTTCCTGTCCGACCACGAGGGCACGGGCGCGCTCTACTCCTGCTTCGCCGACGGCTCGGACCTGCGCCGGCACACCCCGCTCGACGGCTTCTACGCCCGGCACGCCGCCACCGACGGCAGCCGGGTCGTCTATTCCAGCGCGGGCGAACTGTGGCTCCTGGACGACCTCGACGGCGCCGAACCGCGCCGGCTGGACGTCCGGCTCGGCGGGCCGCGCGTGAACCTGCAGCCCGTCCCGGTGAACGCCGCCCACTGGTTCGGCTCCGCCGCCCCCGACCACACCGCGCGCGGCAGCGCGGTCGCGGTGCGCGGCGCCGTGCACTGGGTCACCCACCGCTCCGGTCCCGCCCGCGCGCTCGCCGCCCAGCCCGGCGTACGGGCCCGGCTGCCGCGCACCTTCCGCGCCGAGGGCGAGGAGTGGGCGGTGTGGGTGACGGACGCCGAGGGGGACGACGCCCTGGAGTTCGCGCCCGCCACCGGGGTCGGCGTCGCGGCGACCCCGCGCCGGCTGGCCGCCGGGCAGCTCGGCCGGGTCCTGGAACTCGCCATGTCACCCGACGGCAGCCGTGCCGCCGTCGCCTCGCACGACGGGCGGCTGCTCCTCGTCGAACGTGAGACCGGAGAGGTGCGCGAAGTCGACCGCAGCGAGGACGGGGACGTGTCCGACCTCGCCTTCTCACCCGACTCCGGGTGGCTCGCATGGTCCCACCCCGGACCGCGCCCGCTCTGCCAGCTCCGCCTGGCCAACACCACCGACCTGTCGGTCACGGAGGCGACTCCGCTGCGCTTCCAGGACTACGCACCAGCGTTCACCCTCGACGGCAAGCACCTCGCCTTCCTGTCGAGCCGCTCCTTCGACCCGGTCTACGACGAGCACGTCTTCGACCTGGCCTTCGTCGAGGGCTCCCGCCCGCACCTGATCACCCTGGCGGCGACCACCCCCTCCCCGTTCGGCCCGCAGCGGCACGGCCGCCCCTTCGAGGCCCAGGACAAGGAGGAGACACCGGACAGCGAGGGCACCCCCGCCACCCGGATCGACCTCGAGGGCCTCGCCGACCGCATCGTGCCCTTCCCGGTCGAGGCGGCCCGCTACTCCGACCTGCGCGCCGCCAGGGACGGCGTGCTGTGGCTGCGGCACCCGGTGCAGGGCGTCCTCGGCGCCTCCCGCGCCACGCCCGACGACCCCGACCCCAAGACCGAGCTGGAGCGCTACGACCTCGCCCAGCAGCGCATCGAGCACCTCGCCGCCGACGCCGACCACTTCGAGGTCAGCGGCGACGGCAAACGCGTCCTGCTGTGGACGGACGGCAAGCTGAAGGTCGTGCCCAGCGACCGGCGCGCGTCGAACGACGAGGACAGCGACTCGAACATCACCGTGGACCTGACCCGGGTCCGGCAGATTGCCGACCCGGCCGCGGAGTGGCGGCAGATGTACGAGGAGACCGGGCGCATCATGCGGGACCACTTCTGGCGGCCGGACATGAACGGCGTCGACTGGCAGGGCGTCCTCGACCGCTACCGGCCGGTCCTGGACCGCATCGCCACCCACGACGACCTGGTCGACCTGCTGTGGGAGGTGCACGGTGAGCTCGGCACCTCGCACGCCTACGTCGTGCCGGGCGGCGGCTACGCCCGCGGCGGCCGGCAGGGCCTGCTCGGCGCCGACGTCTCCCGCCACGAGGACGGCAGTTGGCGCATCGACCGCATTCTGCCCGCGGAGACCTCCGACCCGGACGGGCGCAGCCCGCTCGCCGCGCCCGGCGTCGCGGTGCGCGCCGGGGACGCGATCGTCGCGGTCGGCGGCCGTCCGGTCGACCCGGTGTCCGGGCCGGGCCCGCTGCTGGTCGGCACGGCCGGGAAGCCGGTCGAGCTGACCATCTCCCCGGCCGGTGGCGGCGACCCGCGGCACGCGGTGGTCGTGCCCGTGGCGGACGAGGAACCCCTGCGCTACCACGCGTGGGTGGCCGACCGCCGCGCCTATGTCCACGACCGGTCCGGCGGCCGGCTCGGCTATCTGCACGTGCCCGACATGCAGGCCCCCGGCTGGGCGCAGATCCACCGCGACCTGCGGGTCGAGGTGGCCCGCGAGGGGCTGGTGGTCGACGTGCGCGAGAACCGCGGCGGTCACACCTCCCAACTGGTGGTGGAGAAGCTGGCCCGGCGGATCGTCGGCTGGAACGTGCCGCGCGGCATACGGCCGGAGAGCTACCCGCGTGACGCGCCGCGCGGCCCGGTGGTCGCCGTCGCCAACGAGTTCTCCGGTTCCGACGGCGACATCGTCAACGCGGCGATCAGGGCGCTCGGTCTCGGCCCGGTGGTCGGCACGCGCACCTGGGGCGGCGTCATCGGCATCGACAGCCGCTACCGCCTGGTCGACGGCACGCTGATCACCCAGCCGAAGTACGCGTTCTGGCTGGAGGGTTACGGGTGGGGCGTGGAGAACCACGGCGTCGATCCCGACGTGGAAGTGGTGCAGCGGCCGCAGGACCACGCGGCCGGGCGGGACGTACAGCTGGACGAGGCGATCCGGCTGGCGCTGGCGTCACTGGAGGAGACACCGGCGAAGACGCCCCCGGCGTTGCCCTGACGTCGTGAGGGCCGCCGCTGCCGACCGGCACCGGCACGGCGCCCCTCGATACGATGCCCTCAGAAGATCACCGGCACAGAGGAGCACCCCATGGCAGGGGAACCCCAGGACGACTGCCTGTTCTGCAAGATCGTCGCGGGACACGTTCCGGCGACGATCGTCCGCGAGACGGAGACGACCGTCGCCTTCCGTGACATAAACCCCCAGGCGCCCACCCACATCCTGGTGATCCCCAAGGCGCACTACCGGGATGCCGCCACGCTCGCGGCCGGTGCGCCGGCCCTCGCGGCGGACGTCCTGCGCGAGACCCGGGCCGTCGCCGACGAGGAAAAGCTGGAGAGCTACCGCACGGTCTTCAACACCGGCACCGGCGCCGGCCAGACCGTCTGGCACGCGCATGCCCACGTCCTGGGCGGCCGTGGCCTGCAGTGGCCCCCCGGCTGAGCCGACATGTCCGTACGTGAACTCGTGGTCCTCGGCACCGCCAGCCAGGTCCCGACCCGGCACCGCAACCACAACGGGTACCTGCTGCGCTGGGACGGCGAGGGCATCCTCTTCGACCCCGGCGAGGGCACGCAGCGGCAGATGCTGCGCGCAGGGGTCGCGGCGCACGACCTGAACCGGATCTGTGTCAGCCACTTCCACGGCGACCACTCGCTGGGCCTGGCCGGGGTCATCCAGCGGATCAACCTCGACCAGGTGCCGCACGAGATCACCGCGCACTACCCGCGCTCCGGCAAGCGCTTCTTCGACCGCCTGCGGTACGCCACCGCCTACCGGGAGACGGTGCGGCTGACCGAGGCGCCGGTCGACGCCGACGGCGAGCTCGCACGCACCCCGGCGTACACCCTCGAGGCACGCCGGCTCTCCCATCCCGTCGAGTCGTACGGCTACCGGCTGGTCGAGCCCGACGGCCGCCGCATGCTGCCCGAGCGGCTCGCCGCGCACGGGATCAAGGGGCCGGACGTGGGCCGCATCCAGCGCGAGGGGTCCCTGGACGGGGTCCCGCTGGAGGCGGTCAGCGAGGTGCGCCGCGGACAGCGGTTCGCGTTCGTCATGGACACCCGGCTGTGCGAGGGCGTGCACACCCTCGCCGAGGGCTGCGACATGCTGGTCATCGAGTCGACCTTCCTGGACGAGGACGAGGGACTCGCCGAGGAGCACGGCCACCTGACCGCCGCACAGGCGGCCCGGGTGGCCCGGGACGCGGGCGTACGCCACCTGGTCCTGACGCACTTCAGTCAGCGCTACACGGAGGCCGACGAGTTCGAGCGGCAGGCGCGGGCGGCCGGGTTCGAGGGCGAGCTGACCGTGGCGCACGACCTGCTGCGGGTGCCGGTTCCGAAGCGGCACTGAATCCCGTGTTCCGGATATTTCACCGCGCGCCCGTACGATGCTTCGATGCCTCTGCCCAAAGCTGAACTGCACCTGCACATCGAAGGCACCCTGGAGCCCGAGCTGGCGTTCGAGCTGGCCGCGCGCAACGGCGTGTCTCTGCCGTACGCGGACACGGACGAGCTCCGCGAGGCCTACCGGTTCGAGGACCTGCAGTCCTTCCTGAACCTGTACTACGAGCTCATGGCCGTTCTGCGCACCGAGCGGGACTTCGAGGACCTCGCGAACGCCTATCTGGCCCGCGCCGCGGCCCAGGGCGTGCGGCACGCGGAGATCTTCTTCGACCCCCAGGCACATCTGGCGCGCGGTGTCGGCCTGGGCACGGTCGTCGAGGGGCTGTGGCGGGCGCTCGGCCGCAGCGAGGAGAACCACGGTGTCTCCACTCAGCTGATCCTTTGTTTCCTGCGGGACGAGTCCGCCGAGTCGGCGATGCGGACCCTGGACGCCGCGAAACCCCACCTGGACCGGATCGTCGGCGTCGGCCTGGACTCGGCCGAGGTCGGCCACCCGCCGGTGAAGTTCCGCGAGGTGTACGAGGCCGCCGCCGCCCTCGGCCTGCGGCGGGTGGCGCACGCCGGTGAGGAGGGCCCGCCGCAGTACATCACCGAGGCACTCGACGTGCTCGGTGTCGAGCGCGTCGACCACGGCCTGCGCTGCATGGAGGACCCCGAGCTGGTCGCCCGGCTGGTCCGGGACCGGATCCCGCTGACCCTGTGCCCCCTGTCGAACGTCCGCCTGCGCACGGTCGACACCCTCGCCGACCACCCGCTGCCCGCCATGCTGGACGCCGGCCTGCTGTGCACGGTCAACTCCGACGACCCGGCGTACTTCGGCGGCTACGCCGGTGACAACTTCGACGCCGTGCGCCGCACCCTGGGCCTGACCGGGGAACGCCTGCGCGAACTGGCCCGAAACTCCTTCCTCGCCTCCTTCCTCGAACACGACGAGGAGCGGCGGCAGCGCTACCTCGCCGAAGTGGAGGCGTACGAGTTCCCCTAGGGGGCGTCGTTTGGATCACCGCGGGTCCGCGACGTCTGGCACGGCACCTCGCCGCGTTGTCGCATGACCCGAGTACGCCCGGTACGCGGGTCATGCTCCGCCTTGCGATGCACCGCACCATGCGCCGCGGCCTGATCCGCGCTGATCCAAACGACACCCCCTGGGCCTCACGGCCCGGCAGGCCCCGCCGCGGCGCCCGTCGTCTGCAGGGGGCCCGCCGTGCCGTAGGCCGGCTGCGCGGGCACGGCGGAGGCCTCCAGCGGGATCTCCACGACCGGTTGTTCGGGGGCGCCGACCAGCGGGACCGCGCCCGTCGGGGTGCCCGCGGAGGCGGCCACCACGGCGGCCGGGGTGCCGCCGCGGCGGCGGACGGTGCCCGGCAGCAGCGGGCGCCCGCCCGTGTGCAGGGCCACGGCGGTCATCGGCAGCGCGATCGCCAGCAGTCCGACGGCCAGCACCGCGCCCATCGCCGGGTACCCGGCCCGCGCGGACAGCACGCTGCCGGCCAGCGGGCCCGCCGCCGTGCCCAGCGAAGAGGCCGAGCCGACCAGTACCGCCCAGCGGCCGCGGGGATCGAGGGAGGCGGCGAGGCCGATCACGTAGGACAGCACGATCGGGTAGACCGTGTTCCAGGCGATCTCGCCGGTGGCGAAGCCCGGGAGGTCGGTCGCGGACGCGCTCAGTGCGATGCAGCCCGCGATGAGGGCCGTACCCGCGCCGATCGGCAGCGCCCGTCCGATGCGCGACCCGAGCGCCCCCGCCCCGATCACCCCCAGCAGCCCGGCGCCGAGTGCCACCGCGAACACCGCTCCGACGGTGGCCTCGCCGAGGTGCGCCTGGGTCAGACCGATGCGGCCGCTGACGCCCCACAGGGAGTTCTGGGCGAGGGACCAGCACAGCATGGCGGCGCACAGGAGGAGCCCGGAGCGGGCGTGGGGGAGCCGGGAGACGCCCTGAACGGCCGTCCGGGCGGCGGCCGTACGCACCGGGAGGCGGCCGGTGAGCGGCCATGCGGCCAGCGCGGTGAGCGCGATCGCGGCCGGTGGCTGACCGTGCCCCGGACCCAGGTGCGGCACCGTCAGATACACGGCGCCCGCGAGCCCGGAGACACCGAGCAGTCCGAGCGTGGAGACGCGGTGCGGGTCGCGCTGGGCGGCGATGCCGGTGGCGGCGACCGTGGTGGCGGTACCGGAGCCGAACCCGCCCACGACCAGACCGGCGACGACCGCCGGCACGGCGTGGGTCAGCGCGGCCACGCCGTAGCCGAGTACGGCGAGGGCGAGCCCGACGCGGGCGAGCGTGCGCGCCCCGATCCGCTCCACCCGCGAGGCGAGCAGAAGTCCGGCCGCCGCGGAACTCAGCAGCAGAGCGCTGCCGACGGCCCCGGCCTGTGTCGCGGACAGCGGCAGTCCCGTGTCCAGCCGGCCCACCGTCGTGGGCAGCAGATAGGGGGCGAGGTACCCGGCCGTGAACAGGGCGACGAGCGGCCAGGGGGAAGTGCGGGGGGCGGACACGGGCGTTCCCGGGGCATGCGAGAGGAGCGACTGGAAAAAGCAAAAAGCTGGAGAGGGGGGATGGGCGACGACCGTC
The DNA here is from genome assembly GCF_040646295.1 of Streptomyces sp. NPDC046197. Taxonomy (NCBI): domain Bacteria; kingdom Bacillati; phylum Actinomycetota; class Actinomycetes; order Kitasatosporales; family Streptomycetaceae; genus Streptomyces; species Streptomyces sp. NPDC046197. The sequence goes on from NZ_JBEYZY010000015.1 coordinate 47,848, forward strand.
GACGGACAGGAACGCGCGGGCAATTTGTATCAAGAGGGCGGCACGGCGGGAGAACTGAAAGACTGTGATGTGGGCCACATTGGGTTTGCCCTGATGGCGGACGGGTAAGGGAGGGTGCGCTCAGCGCCAGTGCGGCGCGCCCCCGGAGCCCGGCGCCGTCGCCTCGATCCCTGCCCTGGTCTCCCGCACCACCGCGACGATGCGCTCCTCGTGCTCCGGGGACAGCCGGGCGACCGGCACCGAGCAGCTGATCGCGTCCTGGGCCGGTGTGGCGTGGCGCAACGCGAATCCGAAGCCGACGATCCCCGGCACACCCTCTTCCCGGTCGATCGAGTAGCCGCGCTCCCGCACCTCGGCCAGGTCTGCCGTCAACGCCTCCCGGTGGTGCGGGTGTTGGCGGTGAGCGCCTCGTACATCGAGCTGCGCGGCACCGCCGGCGCGTCCGCCAGTTCCTGCAACCGCGCCGGGCGGTCGCCGCGGGCCGCGAGCACATCCAGCAACTCGACCGTGTGCGCCGCGGACTTCACCTCGCGGACGCCACCTGTCTCCGACGCGTGCCGATGGCAGTCGGCGCCGCCCTTCCGTTGACGGGTGCCGTTCACCTACCTAGTCTCTGTTCTCATACGTGGATGGCATCTATGTAGGGAGATGAGCGGTTGAGTTCCGGTACCGACACGCAGGGCGTCGCGCGGCGGCTGCGGGACGGCATGGCGGGCGGTGTGCTCTCCTTCCCCCTGACCGCCTTCCACGCCGACGGCTCCCTCGACGCCGACGGCCTGCGCACGCACCTCGCGGCCCAGGTCGCCACCGCCCCCGGTGCGGTCTTCCCGGCCTGCGGCACGGGCGAGTTCTTCTCCCTGGACGAGGACGAGTACCGCCGGGTCGTCTCGATCACCGTCGAGGAGGCGGCGGGCCGGGTTCCGGTGGTGGCCGGCGTCGGGTACGGCTGGGCGCAGGCCGTCCGGTTCGCCCGCATCGCCGAGCAAGCCGGTGCGGACGCCCTGCTCGTCCTGCCGCACTACCTGGTCGCGGCCCCGCAGAACGGTCTGGTGGCCCAGCTGGAGCAGCTCGCCGCCCGCACCCGGCTGCCGCTCGTCGCCTACCAGCGCGGCCAGGTCGCCTTCGGCGCCGAGGCCTTCCGGCGCATCACCAGCATCCCCGGCGTCATCGGCCTGAAGGACGGCCACAGCGACCTCGACCGGCTCCAGCGACTCACCCTCTGCGCCCCCGAGGGCTTCCTGTTCTTCAACGGCGCCGCCACCGCGGAGATCCAGGCCCGCGCCTACGCCGCCGTCGGCGTCCCGGCCTACTCCTCGGCCGTCCACGCCTTCGCCCCCGAGATCGCGGGCGCCTTCTTCGCGGCGCTGCGGTGCGGCGACCACGACACGGCCGACACGCTGCTGCGGGACTTCTACGGGCCCTTCGCAGAACTGCGCGACCGGGCGCCGGGATACGCCGTGTCGCTGGTCAAGGCGGCGGCCCGGCTGCGCGGTCGCCCCGTCGGTCCCGTGCGCGCCCCGCTGACCGACCCCTCGCCCGCCGACCTGGCCGACCTGGAGAACCTGCTGACCGCCGGACTCGACCTGGTGGGAGCCGCCCTGTGACCCGCGACCTGACCGTCACCGAGGTGCGGCTGACGCCCGTCCTGGTCGCCGACCCGCCGCTGCTGAACACCCAGGGCGTCCACCAGCCCTACACGCCCCGGCTGATCGTGGAGGTCGTGACGGCGGGCGGGACCACGGGCGTGGGCGAGACCTACGGCGACACCAGGTACCTGGAACTGGCCCGCCCGCTCGCCGACCTGCTGATCGGCCGTCAGGTCACCGACGTCAACGCCCTGCCGGGGCTCGACCTGGCGGTCGACCCCGCCCGGGTGGACGGCGCCGTGGACGGCGGCGGACTGCGCGGCGTGCAGAGCGCCGACAAGCTGCGCCTGTCGGTCGTCTCCGGCTTCGAGGTCGCCTGCCTGGACGCCCTGGGCAAGGCGCTCGGCCTGCCCGTGCACGCGCTGCTCGGCGGGAAGGTGCGCGACGCGGTCGAGTACAGCGCGTACCTGTTCTACAAGCGGGCATGCCATCCCGAGGGGATGCCGAGCGCGCCGGACGACTGGGGCGCCGCGCTCGACCCGGCCGGCGTCGTCGAACAGGCGCGCAGGTTCAAGGAGCGGTACGGCTTCACGTCCTTCAAGCTCAAGGGCGGGGTGTTCCCGCCGAAGGAGGAGATCGCCGCCGTACGGGCCCTCGCGCAGGCGTTCCCCGGGCATCCGCTGCGGCTGGACCCCAACGGCGCCTGGTCGGTTCGGACATCGGTGCGTGTGGCGCGCGAGCTGGGCGACGTCCTGGAGTATCTGGAGGACCCCGCGCTGGGCACGCCCGCCATGGCCCAGGTGGCGGCGCGGACCGGCGTGCCACTGGCCACCAACATGTGCGTGACGACCTTTCCCGAGATCCGGGAGGCGTTCACCGAGGACGCCGTGCAGGTGGTGCTCTGCGACCACCACTACTGGGGCGGCCTGCGCAACACCCAGCACCTGGCCGCCGTCTGCCGCACCTTCGGCGTCGGCGTGTCCATGCACTCCAACACCCATCTGGGAATCAGCCTCGCCGCCATGACCCACGTGGCGGCCACCGTGCCCGACCTCCACCACGCCTGCGACACGCACTACCCCTGGCAGTCCGAGGACGTCCTGACCGAACGCCTCGCCTTCGACGCCGGCCGGGTCGCCGTTTCGGACGCGCCCGGCCTCGGCATCGAACTCGACCGGGACCGGCTGGCCCTCCTGCACCGCCGGTGGGCCGAGGACGACGGCCGGTTCCGCGACCGCGACGACGCGGCCGCGATGCGCGTCACCGATCCGGAGTGGCAGGTACCGGTGATGCCCCGCTGGTAGGCGCTGCGCGCGGCCCGGCGGGCGTGAGGGCGCGCGCCCCCGCCAGATGTGACCGCGCGCGCCCGGCCGGTGCTGCCGGGGCTTCGGCGTGACCGTCGCCGTCCCCTGGGCGATCTGGTGCACACTGGGCTGATCCGCACCACGTCAGGGAGCGCACCGTGACCGCGTCCAACGCGTCCGCCGGAGAGGGACCGGAGTACATCCTCGGAGCACCGCACGGCCATGCCCAGGTCGATCCGCTGGCCGCCCTGCGCACGCCGCACGACCCCCGGTGCGACGTCTACCTGACGGGCACCGTCTTCCTGGACATCATCTTCACCGGGCTGGACTCCGCCCCGGTGCGCGGCACCGAGTCCTGGGCGCGGGGGATGGGGTCCAGCCCCGGCGGCGTGGCGAACATGGCGACCGCGCTGGCCCGCCTCGGCCTCAGGACGTCGCTGGCCGCGGCCTTCGGCGACGACCACTACGGCGACTACTGCTGGGACGCGCTGGAACAGGGCGAGGCCATCGACCTGTCACCGTCCCGCACCGTGCCCGGCTGGCACTCGCCGGTCACCGTCTCGATGGCGTACGAGGGAGAGCGCACGATGGTCTCCCACGGACACGAGCCGCCCCCCGAAGTACCCGCACCCGACTGCCCGCCCCGAGCCCGGGCCGCCGTCGCCTCGCTGACCCCCGGCAAGTCCGCCCCGTGGATCGCCGAGGCCGCGGGCCACGGCACGCGCATCTTCGCGGACGTCGGCTGGGACGACACCGGCACCTGGGACCTGGCGGCCCTCGCCGACCTGGAGCACTGCGAGGCGTTCCTGCCCAACGCCGAGGAGGCGATGCGCTACACGGGCACCGACTGCCCGCGCACCGCCGCCCACGCGCTCACCGAGTACGTGCCGCTCGCGGTCGTCACCCTCGGCGCGGACGGCGCCTACGCGGTCGACCGGCGCACCGGCGAGAACGCCGAGGTCCCCGCGATCGCGGTGGAGGCGCTCGACCCCACCGGCGCGGGAGACGTCTTCGTCGCCGGCTTCGTCACCGGCACCCTGGCCGACTGGCCGCTGGCCGACCGCCTCGCCTTCGCCGGTCTCACCGCCGCCCTGTCCGTGCAGGAGTTCGGCGGCTCACTGTCGGCCCCCGGCTGGTCCGAGATCGCGGCCTGGTGGCACCGGGTGCAGTCGGTGGACGGCCAGGAACCGGCCGCCCTGCGGCGGTACGCCTTCCTGGACGACCTGGTGCCGGAGGCGAGCGCCGAGCCGTGGCCGCGGCGCAGGGCCGTGCCCACGATCGGGTTCGGCCGTTCGGCGTGAGCGACCGCGAATTTCCGTCCCGGGCCCCGTCCATACGCCTGTCCGCAAACTGTCCGCGGTGCACTGATCGTTGACCCCTGCCCGCACATCCCGGCGACCGACCCGGGCGACCGACCTCAGCGATGTCTCCAACCGGAGCCCGCCATTGACAGGTGACTTTTGCTGCTCAATTATCGGCGGAATCAAGCACGATTTTGCACGGGCTCCTGCACCATCTGACCCATGACTCCCTCCGTCGAAGGACATGCGTCGTGCGCAGACCATCACGCGGACCCAAAGTGCTTCTCGCCGCCCTCTCCCTGACCCTCGCTCTCCCCGTAGGCCTCACCGCGCGGCAACAGGCGCAGGCCGCCGCCACCTCCCGCGTCCCCCGGGTCACCCCGGCCGCCGACGGCCTCACCCTGACCGTCCCGCCGAGCGGCAACGCCCCCGGCTACGACCTGAAGGTGACGACGGGTCAACTCGCCCTCACCACGCGCCGTTCGGGCACCACCGTCCTCGCCACCGCGGGCGGCAGCACCGGCGCCCTGCGCTTCCGCGCCGGTGGAAGCCGGCAGCACGCCACCAGGGTCACCGGCTGGACCTGGGAGCACGGCGTACTGAGCCTCACCGCCGACACGACCGCCCCCGGTGCCACCGTCGAGGCCCGCGTGACGCCCTCCGCAGACCGCTACCAGCTCGACTGGCGGGTCCGGGGCGCCGCCCCCGACCGGCTCGGCCTCGCGTACGACCTGAAGTCCGCCGGGCACTGGTACGGGCACGGCGAGGCCCAGACCGCCAAGGGCGGCCCCGCCACCGACCAGCCCTGGCCGCTCGACAGCGGCGAGGTCGTGCACCCGTCCTTCGGCCCGGCGTCCTACTACATGATCGACCCCTTCTGGTACACATCGAGCGCGACCGGGCTGCGCGTCGACACCGGGCACGTCATGGACGTGGCGATCAACCAGGGCAAGGACGGCCTCGGCCGCTTCGACATCGAGTCCGCGGAGCCCTACCGGGCCACCGTCTTCGTCGAGTCCACGCCCCTGGAGGTCTACCGCGACTACGTCGGCGTCGTGGGCAGGCCGGCCAAGAGCGACGCCACCTACGCGCAGTACGCCAAGCCGGTGTGGAACAGCTGGGCGCAGTTCTACACCCACGTCGACCAGGCCAAGCTCCTCGACTACGCGCAGGATCTCCATGACCACGGCGTCACCGGGCACGCCCTCCAGCTCGACGACAAGTGGGAGTCGAACTACGGGAACATGACCTTCGACGCGAAGGCCTACCCGGACCCCAAGGCCATGTCGAAGAAGATCCACGCCCTCGGCTTCGACTTCGGGCTCTGGGTGACCCTGTGGATCAATCTGGACTCCGACCAGTACGGGTACGCCGCCGACCACGGATACCTGCTCAAGGACGCGGCCGACCCCACCAAGCCGTGCAGGGTCACCTGGTGGAACGGCACCGCCGGGATCGTCGACCTCGGCAACCCGGACGCCAAGGCCTGGTACGTGAGCCGGCTCAAGGCCCTGATGAGCGCCTACGGCATCGACGGCCTGAAGTTCGACACCCGCTTCTTCGACGAGCGGTGCGCCCCGCACCCGGGCTACCGGCCCACCGACTACCAGCGGCTCGGTGCCGGGCTCGCCGACGAGTTCGACCTCCAGGGCGTCGGCATCCGGGTCCACTGGGACACCACCGCCCACCGGGCCGGGTTCGTCACCCGGCAGGTGGACAAGGGCACCGGCTGGAACTCGCTGCGCGCGTCCGTCACCCAGAACCTGGCGATCTCCACGATCGGCTACCCCTTCGTCACCACCGACATGATCGGCGGCTCCAGCGCCCAGCCGGCGCCGACCAAGCAGGTGCTGGTGCGCTGGGCCCAGTCCGCGGCGCTGATGCCGCTGATGTACTCCTCCACCTCGCCCGTCGACACCATCGACGCGCCGACCGGCAAGAAGGTCACCTACGACCAGGAGACCACCGACCTCTACCGCGCGGCGATCGCCCGGCACGAGCGGCTCGCGCCCTACATCTGGGACCAGGTGCAACAGACGCTGAAGACCGGCGACCCGATCATGCGGCCGCTGTTCTTCGACTTCCCGCAGGACCCGGCGGCCTACACCGTCACCGACGAGTGGATGCTGGGCCCGGCCGTGCTGGCGGCCCCGCAGCTCTCCGACGGCGCGACCCGGACCGTCCACCTGCCGCCGGGCACCTGGTACGACGTCCGCCACGGCACGCGCATCCGCGGCCCGAAGACCCTCACGGCCTACGCCACGCCCCTGGGCGTCACGCCCGTCTTCGTCGGACTCGGCGCCGACGGAGCCGCCAAGGCACTGCACGCCCTGCGCTGAAAAAGCCCCGCACCGCTCGCGTGGCCGACCACCGCACGGTCGGCCACACGGTCGGCCACACGAACGACGACCTCGCGACAGGCGGGCGGGTGCGCCGGCGGCCGGGCGGGGTCAGAAGCCGAGGCGCCGCAGCTGTTTCGGGTCGCGCTGCCAGTCCTTGGCCACCTTCACATGCAGGTCCAGGAAGACCGGCGTCCCCAGCAGCGCCTCGATGTGCTTGCGCGACTTGATGCCGACCTCCTTGAGCCGCTTGCCCTTCGGCCCGATGATGATGCCCTTCTGGCTGGGGCGTTCGATGAAAACGTTGGCGTGGATGTCGAGCAGCGGCCGGTCCGCCGGCCGGTCCTCGCGCGGCAGCATCTCCTCCACCACCACGGCGATCGAGTGCGGCAACTCGTCGCGCACCCCCTCCAGCGCCGCCTCCCGGATCAGCTCGGCGACCATCACCTGCTCGGGCTCGTCCGTCAGGTCACCCTCGGGATACAGCGCCGGCCCCTCGGGCAGCAGCGGGATCAGCAGGTCGGCCAGCAGATCCACCTGCTTGTTCGCGGTGGCCGACACCGGCACGATCTCCGCCCAGGTGATCCCCAGCTCCTTGCCCAGCTGGTCGATCGCGATCAGCTGCTCGGCCAGCGCCTTGGAATCCACCAGGTCCGTCTTGGTGACGATCGCGACCTTCGGCGTCTTCCTGATCCCGGCCAGCTCCTTGGCGATGAAGCGGTCGCCGGGGCCGATCTTCTGGTCGGCGGGCAGACAGAAGCCGATCACGTCCACCTCGGCCCACGTCGTCCGTACGACGTCGTTCAGCCGCTCGCCCAGCAGCGTCCGCGGCTTGTGCAGACCCGGTGTGTCCACCAGGATCAGCTGCGCGTCCGGGCGGTGCACGATGCCCCGCACCGTGTGCCGCGTCGTCTGCGGCCGGTTCGAGGTGATCGCCACCTTCTGCCCGACCAGAGCGTTCGTGAGAGTGGACTTGCCCGCGTTGGGGCGGCCCACCAAACAGGCGAAGCCGGCCCGGTGGACAGCCTCGGCGGGCTCGGATGACTGGGTACGAACGCTCATGGCGCCCATTCTCCCTGATCCACAACACCCCGCCGCACGCCGGACCCGCGCCCCCGCGCCGGTGAGGTCCCGGAAACCTCCACGCAACACGAAACGTCACGGAAACACACCCGTACGCAACAGGAAACGCGCGCCGGTGACGCTCTGACGAGCCCCGACACCGTTGGAGAGACACGTGACCCTGGCCGCGACCCTCCCCGAAGTCCTCGCCACCACCCGGACAGGAGGGACCCGCATCGACACCGGCGACACCGCCTGGCTGCTCGCCGCCACCGCCCTCGTGCTGCTGATGACCCCCGGCCTCGCCCTGTTCTACGGCGGCATGGTCCGCACCAAGAGCGTGCTCAACATGCTGATGATGAGCTTCGTGTCGATCGCCCTGGTCACGGTGGTGTGGCTGGCCGGCGGCTACTCCCTCGCCTTCGGTGGCGACACCTTCGCCGGACTCATCGGCGGCCTGCGGCAGGCCGGCATGGCAGGCCTCGGCCCGGACAGCGTGCACGGAACCGTGCCCACCCTGCTCTTCGCCACCTTCCAGCTCACCTTCGCGATCATCACGGCCGCGCTGATCAGCGGCGCGATCGCGGACCGCGCGAGGTTCGGGGCATGGCTGGTCTTCGTGCCCGTCTGGGCGCTGCTGGTATACGTTCCCGTCACCCACTGGGTGTGGGGCCCGGGTGGCTGGATCGTGGACCGGCTGGGGGCGCTCGACTTCGCGGGCGGCCTGCCGGTGGAGATCACCTCCGGCGCCTCGGGACTGGCGCTGTGCCTGGTCCTCGGCCCGCGCCTGGGCTTCAAGAAGGACGCGATGCGGCCGCACAACCTGCCGATGGTGGTGCTGGGCGCCGGTCTGCTCTGGTTCGGCTGGTTCGGCTTCAACGCGGGCTCGGCGCTCGGCGCCAGCGGCCTCGCGGCGGCCGCCTTCCTCAACACCCTGGCCGCCGGCTGCACCGGTCTGCTCGGCTGGCTCTTCGTGGAACAGCGGCGCGACGGCCACCCGACGACGCTGGGCGCCGCGTCCGGCGCGGTCGCCGGCCTGGTCGCGATCACCCCCTCCTGCGGCACCGTCTCCCTGCTCGGCGCGCTGGTCGTCGGCCTCGCCGCCGGTGTCGTCTGCTCGTACGCGGTGAGCTGGAAGTTCCGGCTGAACTACGACGACTCCCTCGACGTCGTCGGCGTTCACCTGGTCGGCGGCGTCATCGGCACCCTGCTCATCGGCCTGTTCGCGGTGAAGGCGATGACCGGCGGGACCGAGGGCCTGCTGTACGGCGGCGGGCTCGCCCCGCTGGGCAAGCAGCTGGTGGCCGTGGTGGTCGTGGCGCTGTACGCCTTCACCGTGACCTACGGCATCGGCAGGCTGCTCGAGCGGACGATGGGCTTCCGGGCGAGCGAGGAACAGGAGCACACCGGCCTGGACCTTACGGTGCACGCCGAGACCGCCTACGATCACGGGGTCCTGGGGCACGGCGCCCCGGTCGGCTCCTCCCTCGTCTCTCCCGCTCAGAAGGTCAAGACCCAGGCATGAAGCTCATCACCGCGATCGTCAAGCCGTACCGACTCGACGAGGTCAAGACCGCGCTCCAGGCGCTCGGTGTGCACGGTCTGACCGTGACCGAGGCGAGCGGCTACGGCCGCCAGCGCGGCCACACCGAGGTGTACCGGGGCGCCGAGTACCGCGTCGACCTCGTGCCCAAGGTCCGGATCGAGGTGGTCGTCGAGGACGCCGACGCGGACGCCGTCATCGACGCGATCGTACGGGCCGCGCAGACCGGGAAGATCGGCGACGGCAAGGTGTGGGCGGTGCCCGTCGAGACGGTCGTACGGGTCCGGACGGGCGAACGGGGCCCGGACGCGCTGTAGGGGGTGTCGTTTGGATCACCGCGGGTCCGCGACGCCTGGCACGGCACCTCGCCGCGTCGTCGCATCACCCGAGTACGCCCGGTACGCGGGTCATGCTCCGCCTTGCGATGCACCGCACCATGCGCCGCGACCTGATCCGCGCTGATCCAAACGACACCCCCTGGCCACCGGCTGCACGCACCGGCTCCGGCGTCAGTGCGCCCGGCGACCGAGGGCGAGGCGGTTCGGGCCGACGGGGGCCTGGGGGCCGGGCCCCCAGGGACCTCAGCCCGCCGAAAGGGTCAGCTTCACGGCACCGTCCGGCCCGACCAGCAGTACCGGCGTCTTCGGCCCGCCCAGGTCCCCGACGGCCGCCAGGTCCTCCTGCGGCAGCCCCTCCGCCTCGCTGACCACGGCCGCGGCCTCCAGCGACTTCGCGCCGGACGCGACCGCCATCGCCACCGCCGTCTGCAGGGCGCTCAGCTTGAGCGACGCCAGGTGGACCGACCCGGCCGCGTACGTCCGGCCGGTCTCGTCGCGCACCGCCGCACCTTCCGGAACACCGTTGCGGGCCCGCACCGAACGGGCCAGGGTGACGATCTTGCGGTCCTCGGGATCGAGCGCGTTGCTGTCGGTCATGCCCCGAGCATACGTAGCCGCAGCGGGAGCCGTCCGGTCACCCCGCCACCGGGTACATCGCGCCGCGCCGCCCTTCCGGCGAGGCCAGCCACTCCAGCTTGGCCGCGGTGTTCGCCTCGTCCAGCGGCGTGTGCAGCACGATCGTCAGATCGGGCCGGGCCGGCACCTTCATGGCGGTGGACTCCACGCACAGCAACCCGACCAGCGGATGGTCGAGTTCCTTGCGGATCTGTCCGGCGTCCTCGATGTCCCGTTCCTCCCACAGCGCCGTGAACTCCTCCCCGGCGTCCTGCAGTTCGGCCAGCACGGCCTGGAAGCCCTCGTCGTCGGGGCGGGCCGAGCACGCGGCCCGGAACTGCGCCACCACCGTGCGGGCGTTGCGCTCCCAGCTCTTGGCGCGGGAGCGGTACAGCGGGTCGGTGAAGAAGTCGACCAGGCAGTTCTGCGTGGTACCGGGACGCATGCCGAGGACGATCGCGGCCGCGTCGTTGTACATCACGCAGTTGTAGTACATGTCCATGATGTGGGCCGGATACGGCATCCACGTGTCGATCAGCCGGCGCAGCCCGTCGCACATCTCCCGTTTGTCGGGCGCCACTTCGGGCGCGGGCGGGTTCAGCCCGGCGAGGACGTACAGGTGGCGCCGCTCGGCGTTGCTGAGCTTCAGCACGCGGGCCACGGAGTCGAGGACCTGGGGCGAGACGGAGATGTCCCGGCCCTGCTCCAGCCACTGGTACCAGGACACGCCCACCCCGGCGAGCACGGCGACCTCCTCGCGGCGCAGCCCCGGCGTACGGCGCCTCGGGCCCCCCTCCGGCAGTCCGGCCTCGGCCGGTGTCACCCGGGCCCTGCGGCTCATCAGGAACTCGCGCAGTTCGCGCAGCCGACGGCTTTTGAGAGCGTCCTCGGGCACGTCCAGATCCCCCTCGTACTGTCTGGTGGTGGCACCACCACCATAAGTTGCGACTCCCCACGGATGTTCCGCTCGCCCGAGGCTCTTGCCATGGCGATCGACACCCCAAGCTCCACCTCCACCACCACCTCCACCGCCCCCGAACGGGTCCCGCTCGACAACCCCCGGCTGTCGACGCGCGACAAACTCGTCCTCTTCGTGCTGTGCGCGGCCCAGTTCATGGTCGCGCTGGACTTCTCCGTCCTGAACGTGGCCCTGCCCGACCTCGGCGCGGACCTCGGCATGACCAGGTCGGCCCTGCAATGGGCGGTGACGGCCTTCGCGTTGCCCTCCGGCGGCTTCCTGCTGCTCTTCGGCCGCATCGGCGACCTGTACGGCCGCCGCAAGCTGTTCCTCACCGGCCTGACGCTCTTCGGGGCGGCCTCCCTGCTGTCGGCCCTGGCCTGGGACCCGGCGTCCTTCCTGGCCGGCCGGGCCCTGCAGGGCCTGGGCGCCGCCGCCATCGTCCCCACCGGCATGTCCCTGCTCACCACCACCTTTCCGGAGGGCCCGGCCCGCGACCGCGCCCTCGGCATCTCCGGCACGCTGCTCTCGCTCGGCTTCACCGTCGGCATGGTCGCGGGCGGCGTCCTCACCGACGCGCTGAGCTGGCGCTCCACCATGGGCCTGCTCGCCCTCTTCGCGGTGATCGTGCTGCCCCTCGCCCCCGGCCTGCTGCAGGAGTCGCGCACCCCCGACCGCCCGCGCCTGGACGTCCCCGGCGCGGTCACCGTCACCGGCGGTCTGCTGTCCCTGATCTACGCCCTGTCCACGGCCGCCGACCGCGGCTTCGCCGGTGCGGACGTCGTCGTGGCGCTGGTGGCGGGTGTCGTGCTGCTCCCCGCCTTCGCGGTGGTCGAGTCCCGCGCGCAGGCTCCCCTGGTCTCGCTGCCCATGCTGCGGCGCCGCACGGTGGCCTGGGGCAACCTGGGCGGTCTGGTCACCTTCTCGATGATGTCGACCGTCATCTTCGTCCTGACCCTCTACCTGCAGGAGATCCTGCACCTGTCGGCCTTCGAGACCGGCCTCGTCTTCGGCGTCCAGGGCGTCCTGTCGGCGCTGGCGGGCTCCCTCGCCGCGAAGGTCATCGGCCGCTTCGGCGCCCGCCGCACGCTGGTCGCCTCACTCGCCGGCCAGGGGACCCTCATCGCGGCACTGCTCGCACTGAACACGCACACCTGGTCGGTCTGGCTCGCCACGGCCGCTGTCTCGCTGGCCAGCATGTGCCATCTGGGCGCGATCATCTCCTACGGCCTGACGGTCACCTCCGGCGTCCCCGACGAGGAACAGGGCCTGGCCACCGGCCTGGTCACCTCCACCCAGCAGGTCGGCATCACCGTCGGGATCCCACTCCTCGGCGTCCTGGCCACCACGTCGACGAACCTGCTGTCCGGCGTGCACACGGTCATGGCCCTCGACGCGCTGATCGTCCTGGCGGCCGCCGTGCTGGTCGGGCTCGGACTGAGGCGCCCGCGCCGGGGCTCAGGGGCGGTCGAGGCGGAGCCGCTCGGCGCGCGGTAGACCGGCCACCACCAGGTCGTACGAGTCCTCGACGAGCTCCCGGACCAGGCGGTCCGGGAGCTCGTCGTCGACGGTGACCGTGTTCCAGTGGCGTTTGTTCATGTGCCAGCCCGGGACGATCAGCCCCGGATACCCGCCCCGGAGCCGGACGGCGTCCTCGGGGTCGCACTTCAGGTTGACCGTCAGGGGCCGCGTGCCCAGCGCGGACAGGGCGAAGAGCTTGCCGCGGACCTTGAAGACGGAGGTCTCCGGGTTGAACGGGAAGTCCTCCACAGCCGCGTTGAAGGACAGACAGAGGGCGCGCAGCTCCTGGGGTGTCACTCCGGCTTCTTCTCCTCGTCATCGGGCACCGGCCCGGCCGGGCCCACCGGCTCCACCAGCACCGTCACGATCTTGTTCCGGCGGCCGGCCGCGGCCTCCGCCGTCAGGCGCAGTTCCCGGCCGTCGGGAAGCTGCACGACCGAGGAGGCTCCGGCGATCGGCACCCGGCCCAGCGCCTTCGCGAGCAGCCCGCCGACCGTCTCGACGTCCTCGTCGTCGTACTCCTCCAGGCCGTACAGCTCGCCGAGGTCGGTGATGTCCAGGCGGGCGGTGACCCGGTGGCGGTTCTCGCCGAGGTCCTCCACGGGCGGCAGTTCCCGGTCGTACTCGTCGGTGATCTCGCCGACGATCTCCTCCAGGATGTCCTCGATGGTGACGATGCCGGCCGTGCCGCCGTACTCGTCGATGACGACGGCGACGTGGTTGCGCTCCTTCTGCATCTCCCGCAGCAGGTCGCCCGCGTTCTTGGTGTCCGGCACGAAGACGGCCGGACGCATCGCCGTGGACACCAGCTCGTTCTCCGCGTCCCGGCTGATGTGCGTCTTTCGGGCGAGGTCCTTCAGATACACGATCCCGACCACGTCGTCCTCGTTCTCACCGGTCACCGGGATCCGCGAGAAACCGGAGCGCAGGGCCAGGGTCAGGGCCTGGCGGATGGTCTTGGAGCGCTCGATCACCACCAGGTCGGTGCGCGGGACCATGACCTCGCGGACCAGCGTGTCGCCGAGCTCGAAGACCGAGTGCACCATGCGGCGCTCCTCGTCCTCGATCAGCGACTCCTGCTCGGCCAGGTCGACCAGCGCGCGCAGCTCCGCCTCGGAGGCGAAGGGACCGCGGCGGAAGCCCTTGCCGGGGGTGAGCGCATTGCCGATGAGGATCAGCAGGGACGGGATCGGGCCCATGATCCGGGCGAGCGGGAGCAGGACGTACGCCGCCGCGGTCGCCGTGTTCAGCGGGTGCTGGCGGCCGATGGTGCGCGGGGAGACCCCGACCGCCACGTACGACACCAGGACCATGACCGCGATGGCCACCACGAGGGCCTCGGCCGTGCTGGTGAACTCCTCCAGGCAGGCGTAGGTGACCAGCGCGGCCGCCGCCATCTCGCAGGTGACGCGGACCAGCAGTGCCACGTTGAGGTAGCGGGTCGGGTCGGCGGCGACCTGGGCGAGCCTGTCGCTGCCGCGGCGGCCGGACTTCACGGCCTCCTCGGCGCGGAAGCTGGAGACCCGCGCCAGGCCCGCCTCCGCACAGGCGGCGAGCCAGGCGACGACGACCAGGGCGATCGCGCCGACGACGATCTGCGGACTCATCGGACCCGCTTACGAGACCGTCGGGGCCGGGGACGGGCCGGTCATGCCCCGCTCCGCGCGCCAGCCGTCGACGATGGCGGCCTGCAGGCCGAACATCTCGGCCTTCTCGTCCGGTTCCTCGTGGTCGTAACCGAGCAGGTGCAGCACGCCGTGGACGGTGAGCAGCTGCAGCTCCTCGTCCATGGTGTGCTGCGTCGGGGCATCCGCGCCCTGCTTCGCGGCGACCTCGGGGCACAGCACGATGTCGCCGAGGAGGCCCTGCGGGGGCTCGTCGTCGTCCTTGGACGGCGGGCGCAGCTCGTCCATCGGGAAGGACATGACGTCCGTCGGCCCCGGCAGATCCATCCACTGGACGTGCAGCTGCTCCATGGCGTCGGCGTCCACGACGATCACCGAGAGTTCGGAGAGCGGGTGGATGCGCATCCGCGCGAGTGCGTAGCGGGCGATGTCGAGGATCGCCTGCTCGTCGACCTCGGTTCCGGACTCGTTGTTGACGTCGATCGACATGGTCGTGCTGGTCTACTTCCCCTTGTGCCCGTGGACGGCCTTGCCGCGGCCGCCCTTGTGGGTGCCGTTCTTGATGTCGTACCTCTCGTACGCGTCGACGATACGGCCCACCAGCTTGTGCCGTACGACGTCGTGGGACGACAGACGGGAGAAGTGGACGTCCTCGACGCCCTCCAGGATCTCCTGGACCTGGCGCAGACCGGACTTGGTGCCGTTCGGCAGGTCCACCTGGGTCACGTCACCCGTGATCACGATCTTCGAGTCGAAGCCGAGGCGGGTGAGGAACATCTTCATCTGCTCGGGGCTCGTGTTCTGGGCCTCGTCCAGGATGATGAAGGCGTCGTTGAGCGTACGGCCGCGCATGTACGCCAGCGGGGCGACCTCGATCGTGCCCGCGGCCATGAGCCTCGGGATCGAGTCGGGGTCGAGCATGTCGTGCAGCGCGTCGTAGAGCGGGCGCAGATACGGGTCGATCTTCTCGTACAGCGTGCCGGGCAGGAAGCCCAGGCGCTCTCCCGCCTCCACCGCCGGGCGGGTCAGGATGATGCGGTTGACCTGCTTGGACTGCAGGGCCTGCACCGCCTTGGCCATGGCGAGGTAGGTCTTGCCGGTACCTGCGGGACCGATGCCGAAGACGATCGTGTGCTTGTCGATCGCGTCGACGTACCGCTTCTGGTTGAGGGTCTTGGGGCGGATGGTCCGGCCCCGCGAGGACAGGATGTTCTGCGTCAGTACCTCGGCCGGGGTCTCCGGCCCGTCGCCCTCGCCGTTGTCGCTCGCCCGGAGCATGGCGATCGAGCGTTCCACTGCGTCCTCCGTCATCGGCTGCCCGGTGCGGAGCACCAGCATCATCTCTGCGAACAGGCGCTGGATCAGGGCGACCTCCACCGGATCGCCGACCGCGCTGATCTCGTTGCCCCGGACGTGGATGTCCACCCCCGGGAAGGCCGTCTCGATCACGCGCAGCAGGGAGTCGCCCGAACCCAGCACCATCACCATCGGGTGCTGGGCGGGGACGGTGATCTGTGTTCTCGCCTGCCCCTGCGCGGGGGTGTGAGCTGTGGGTGTCTGAGTCATGGGCCGGCGCTGAAGGCCTGCGGTTCCTCCTCGTCATGGCCGCACAGCTGAGGGCGGCCTCGCGATGTCCAGGGTACGACGCGGCAGTGACAAGGCCGAAGGGCTTTTCGTACCTCGGTGCCCAACTGCCCGGCCAAGGCGCACCGCCCGACGGAACCGGCCCCCTGGCGGGGATCTGGTCCGCCCGTCAGTCCACCCCGCGGATCCGGCCCACCAGCAGCGCCCCCGCCAGCCCGATCACCGCCGCCACCAGGTACAGCACCCGGTAGCCGCCCAGATACGTCACCAGCGGCGCGGCCAGCGCCGGGGCGGCCACCTGGGGCAGGGCGTTGGCCACGTTGATGACGCCGAGGTCCTTGCCCCGGTCCAGTGCCTTCGGCAGGACGTCCGTCATCAGCGCGAGGTCCACCGAGGTGAACACCCCGAACCCCACGCCCAGCACCGCGGCCGCCACGATCGCGCCCGGCCAGGTCTGCCGGCCCGACAGCGCCGCCGTCGCCACCGCCATCAGCACGCCCGACCAGACGACGAACGGCTTGCGGCGGCCCACCCGGTCCGACCACAGGCCGCCGGCCACCACCGTGGCCAGCAGCGTGACCCCGTTGACGGCCGTGAGGATCAGCACGCCCCGGTCGGGGTCGGGGTAGTGGAGGCGGTCGCGCAGGTAGTAGAGGAGGTAGAGCAGCACCAACGCGTTGCTGAGGTTGATCAGGAACCGGGTCAGCCAGGCCCAGCCCAGGTCGGGGTGGCGGCGCGGGCTGAGCCAGAAGCCCGCGAGGAAGCCGTGCCAGGACCACGCCGGACGGTCCGCCGCCGCCAGCCGCAGGTCCGCGTGGCCCACGACGTAGGGCAGCACGCCCAGCACCGTGAACACCGCGCAGGCCAGGTAGCCGGCCCGGGTCCCGCCGGCCGCCGTCGCCAGGCCCGTCCCGCCGACCACCCCGAGGATCTGCGCCGCCCCCAGCCAGCCGCCCACCGAGCCCCGCTGGCGCCGCGGCACCCGGTCCGGCACCGCCGCCGTCACCGCCGCGAACGCGGCGTTCAGGGTCAGCTGTGCCAGGCACCAGCCGGCCGCCATCGTCCCCACCCCGCCGGCGCCCGCGAGCAGCAGCAGCGACAGCGCCCCGCCGGCCGTCCCGGCCACGATCCAGGGGGTGCGGCGGCCCCACCGTGCCGTCGTACGGTCCGACAGCGCGCCGAAGAGCGGGTTCGCCACCAGGGACACCGCGGCGCCCGCGCCGGTGACCCAGGCCAGCATCGTCTCCTTCGACATGCCGGAGCCCGGCGCGAAGCCCTTGGCCTGGGAGGCGAGCAGGATCTGCAGCGGGCCGTACCAGCCCACCCAGATCGCCCCGTTGGCGAGCGCCAGCGCGGCCGTCCAGCCGCGGCCGACGCGTGCGACGGGCTCGGCGAGGGCGGCCGGCGGGGACGGCACCGCGTCGGCCGCCGTCATCTCTGTGCCCGCAGCACGTCCCGGAACCAGGCGTACGACGCCTTCGGTGTCCGCTGCTGCGTCGCATGGTCCACGTGGACCAGCCCGAACCGGCGCGCGTACCCCTCCGCCCACTCGAAGTTGTCCAGCAGCGACCAGACGAAGTAGCCGCGCACGTCCACGCCCGCCGCCACCGCCCGGTGCAGGGCGCGCAGGTGCCCGTCCAGGTAGGCGATGCGGTCCTGGTCGTCCAGCCCCTCGTAGGAGCAGCCGTTCTCGGTGATGACGACGGGCGGGAGCCGGTCGGCGTAGCGCCGCCGGAAGCCGGTGAGCAGTTCGGTCAGCCCCTCGGGCACCACGGGCCAGCCGAAGTCGGTCACCGGGCAGCCCTTGATCTGCCGCAGCGAGAAGGGGAGCCCGGCCGGGAGGGTCAGTCCGCCGAGTTCGATCTCGGTGCCGGTGGGGGCGCCCACCCTGACGGGGGCGTAGTAGTTGATGCCGTACCAGTCGAGCGGCTCGGCGATCACCTCGAGGTCGGCCTCGATGTCCGCGGGGCCGCCCGGCAGCAGTTCACCGATGCCCTCGGGGTAGTGCCCCAGCAGCAGCGGATCGCAGAACAGCCGGTTGAGCAGGACGTCGTAGAACTCGGCCGCCTCCACGTCGGCCGGTTCCCGGGAGGCCGGCCACGTCGGGCCGTGCGAGTTGGCGATGCCGATGTCCGCGGCCCCGGCCGCGCGCAGCGCCCGGACCGCCAGGCCGTGGGCCAGCAGCTGGTGGTGGGCGACCGGGAGGGCGTCGAAGAGGAGCCGCTCGCCGGGGGCGTGGATGCCGAGCGCATGGCCGAGCAGCGTGTGCTCGGCGGGTTCGTTGAGGGTGATCCACTTGGTGACCCGGTCGCCGAGGCGGCCGGCCACGGCCGACACGTACTCGGCGAACCGCGCCGCCGTGTCCCGCTCCCGCCAGCCGCCCCGCTCGTGCACGGCGAGCGGCAGGTCCCAGTGGAACAGCGTCGGCACCGGCCTGACGCCCACCGCGCACAGCTCGTCCACCAGACGGTCGTAGAAGCCGAGGCCGCCGGGGGAGTTCACCCGCGGCCAGGAGATCGAGAAGCGGTACGCGTCCACGCCGAGGCCGGCCAGGAGCGTCACGTCCTCGCGGTGACGGTGGTAGTGGTCGCAGGCCACCGCCGCGGTCGAGCCGTCCTTCACCCGGCCCGGCTCGGCCGTGAACGCGTCCCACACGGACGGCTCCCGCCGGTCCGCCGCGCCCTCGATCTGGTGGGCCGAGGTCGACACGCCCCACAGGAAGCCGGCCGGGAACTGAGGTATCGGGTTCGTCGCCATGCGCGGATCATCCGTACCGCCGGTAACAGAAGTCAACGCCCGGGCGCGAACCGGTAGTTACCCGGAAGCGGGGGATCCCCGGGGCGGGCTCACGCGCCCTCCTTCAGGACCCGGGAGACGAGCCTGCGCTGCTCGTCCGTCAGCCCGGGATCCGCCGCGTAGACGGTCCTGCCGTCCACGGTGATCTCGTAACCGAAACCGTCCGGCACCCCGATCGGCGGCGTGTCCTGACCCGCGGCCAGCGCCTGCCGGGCCAGGACCTGCCACTCGTGGGCATCGGGCCGCCCCGAGGTGTCCACCTCGGCGTGCCGCTCGATGCCCGCGAAGCCGCCCGTGCGCGTCACCTGAATACGCATGGGACCTATCTCTAGTACGGATCTACAGCGTGCGCACCCCCACCTGCTCCCAGGCCTTGCTCACCGCCTCCAGTTCCTCGCCGGCGCCGTAGCGCTCCCGGGCCGCCGCGACGGTGAGCGTGGCGAAGTCCGTGAACAGCGCGTCCTGCTTCAGCCGGCCGCCGGTGAGCACGTCGTACCAGACCTGCCCGGCCTTCTCCCAGGCGTGGCCGCCGAGGGCGGTGGCCACCAGGTAGAAGGCGTGGTTGGGGATGCCGGAGTTGATGTGAACACCGCCGTTGTCGCGGCCGGTGCGCACGAAGTCGTCCATCGTCGCCGGCTGCGGGTCCTTGCCGAGGACGTCGTCGTCGTACGCCGTGCCCGGTGCCTTCATCGAGCGCAGCGCCTTGCCCGTCACCCGCGGGGCCAGCAGCCCGGCGCCGATCAGCCAGTCGGCCTCGGCGGCGGTCTGCCCGAGCGAGTACTGCTTGATCAGCGAGCCGAAGACGTCGGAGATCGACTCGTTGAGGGCGCCGGACTGGCCGAAGTAGGTCAGGTTGGCGCTGTACTGGGTGACGCCGTGGGTCAGCTCGTGGCCGATGACGTCGATCGGGATGGTGAAGTCGAGGAAGATCTCGCCGTCGCCGTCGCCGAACACCATCTGCTGGCCGTTCCAGAAGGCGTTGTTGTACTGCTGGTCGTAGTGGATGCTGGCGTCCAGCGGCAGGCCGTTGCCGTCGATCGAGTCGCGTTCGTAGGCCTTCAGGTACAGCTCGAAGGTGGCGCCGAGGCCGTCGTAGGCGCGGTTGACCGTCGCGTCGCTGTTGTCCTTGTCCCCCTCGTTGCGGACCTTGCTGCCGGGCAGGTCCGTGCCGTGCCGGGCGTCGTAGATCGTGCGGTGCGGCTTTCCTGGCTCGGCCGCCGCGGGCGGGGCGACGGACGGTGCGCCGATGACCGTGGTCAGGCGGCGGTGGGTGCGCTCGTAGGCGTCGCGCTCCAGGGTGCGGCGGGCGGGATGGGCGAGCGCCGGGTCCTCCTGCCGCGCGAGGCGGTCCAGGACATGGGGCGGCACGATGGTGCAGAAGACGGGCTCGAAGCCCCCGTTGGTCGTCATGGACGCACCATTGCACTGTGTTATTTCGCTGTCACTACGGGCAACCATGATTGGTGAAATATCGGGGCAAGTGGACCATTGACCTCCGGTGAAGTGGTAGGAGGGTCCCGCAGAGTGATATGGCGCACTCTTTGTCCCGGCTGCACCTGTTTTCTCCTCGGGGGTTTCGCATACTGGAACGGGCCCCCGTGTCGGGTGCGGCTCGGCTAGGCTGCGCAGCATCATGCATTTCGGGCTGCTTCTCCTTAGCTGCCGCGGCGAGGGCCTGTAGTCGAGGCCGACCCCCTCCCCGCGGAGTTTGGCGTTGCGCCGTCGGCCGTCCTTCCGGACCCGCGGACCCGCGGACACTTCGAGGAGCCCACGCAATCATGGCGAACCGCCAGCAGCCCAGTTCCATGCCGATCCACAAGTACGGCCGGTACGACCAGGTCGACATCCCGGACCGCACCTGGCCGGACAACCGGATCACGGTCGCTCCCCGCTGGCTCTCCACCGACCTGCGCGACGGCAACCAGGCCCTGATCGACCCCATGTCGCCCGCCCGCAAGCGCGCCATGTTCGACCTGCTGGTCAGGCTGGGCTACAAGGAGATCGAGGTCGGCTTCCCCGCCTCCGGCCAGACCGACTACGACTTCGTGCGCTCGATCATCGAGGAAGAGGGCGCGATCCCGGACGACGTGACGATCTCCGTACTGACCCAGGCCCGCGAGGACCTGATCGAGCGGACGGTGGAGTCCCTGAAGGGCGCCCGGCGCGCCAACGTCCACCTCTACAACGCCACCGCCCCCGTCTTCCGCCGGGTCGTCTTCCGCGGCTCCAAGGACGACATCAAGCAGATCGCCGTCGACGGCACCCGGCTGGTGATGGAGTACGCGGAGAAGCTGCTGGGCTCCGAGGCCGGCGAGACGGAGTTCGGCTACCAGTACAGCCCCGAGATCTTCACCGACACCGAGCTGGACTTCGCGCTGGAGGTCTGCGAGGCGGTCATGGACGTCTGGCAGCCCGGCCCGGGCCGCGAGATCATCCTCAACCTGCCCGCCACCGTGGAGCGTTCGACGCCGTCCACGCACGCGGACCGCTTCGAGTGGATGCACCGCAACCTCTCCCGCCGCGAGCACGTCTGCCTGTCCATCCACCCGCACAACGACCGCGGCACGGCCGTCGCCGCCGCCGAGCTGGCGCTGATGGCGGGCGCCGACCGCGTCGAGGGCTGCCTGTTCGGGCAGGGCGAGCGCACCGGCAACGTCGACCTGGTCACCCTGGGCATGAACCTGTTCTCGCAGGGCGTCGACCCGCAGATCGACTTCTCCGACATCGACGAGATCCGTCGTACGTGGGAGTACTGCAACCAGATGGAGGTCCACCCGCGCCACCCGTACGTGGGCGACCTGGTCTACACGTCCTTCTCCGGCTCCCACCAGGACGCCATCAAGAAGGGCTTCGACGCCATGGAGGCCGACGCCAGGGCCAAGGGCGTCACGGTCGACGACATCGAGTGGGCGGTGCCGTACCTGCCCATCGACCCCAAGGACGTCGGCCGCTCCTACGAGGCGGTCATCCGGGTCAACTCGCAGTCCGGCAAGGGCGGTGTGGCCTACGTCCTGAAGAACGACCACAAGCTGGAGCTGCCGCGCCGGATGCAGATCGAGTTCTCGAAGATCATCCAGGCGAAGACGGACGCCGAGGGCGGCGAGGTCACGCCGAAGGAGATCTGGGCGGTCTTCCAGGACGAGTACCTGCCCAACCCCGACAACGCCTGGGGCCGCATCCAGGTGCGGACCGGCCAGTCGACCACCGACACCGACGGCGTGGACACGCTCACCGTCGAGGCGACGGTCGACGGCGAGGACACCGTCCTGACCGGCACCGGCAACGGTCCGATCTCGGCCTTCTTCGACGCCCTGCAGTCCATCGGCATCGACGTACGCCTGCTCGACTACCAGGAGCACACGATGAGCGAGGGCGCCTCCGCCCAGGCCGCCTCCTACATCGAGTGCGCCATCGAGGACAAGGTGCTGTGGGGTATCGGCATCGATGCGAACACGACACGTGCGTCGCTGAAGGCGGTCGTCTCGGCGGTCAACCGCGCCGCCCGCTGACCTCCCTGACCGGCCTTTTCGGGTCCCGTCCGCCGCTCTCCGGCGGGCGGGACCCCGTCGTATACCGGCCAAGGGGCCCTGGAGGTCACGGAAAGGTCTCGTCCGGGGTGCTGACTCCGCCTCATCAATGTGGCTAACATCACGCCAGCGCGGCGACGCTGCCGCGGGGTTACGGAGGTGCGACGTGCTGCCTGGACGGGGACGAGACGGCCGTGCTGCCCCACGTGCGCGCGTACTGGGCACCCGGACCACATGGACGGCCGTCGGCGACGGCGAGTTCTTCTGCCCCGGCTGCGGCGGCGACCGCAACTACCAGCGCCTGAGCGGACGCCGGCGCTTCACCGTCCTCGGCGTGCCCCTGCTGCCCCGCGGGGTGACCGGGCCGGCCGTCGAGTGCGCCGCCTGCGGGCACCACTTCGGCACCGACGTCCTCGACCACCCCACCACCACCCGCTTCTCCGCGATGCTCCGCGACGCCGTGCACACCGTCGCCCTGGCGGTGCTGGCCGCGGGCGGCACCTGCTCCCGCACGGCGCTGGACACCGCCGCGACCACGGTCCGCGCGGCCGGGTTCGACGACTGCACCGAGGAACAGCTCGCCGCGCTGGTCGAGGCGCTGGCCGCGGACACCGGGCGCGTGCACGACGACCCGCCGTGCAGCGCGAGCCTGGCCATAGAGCTGCACGAGGCCCTCGATCCGCTGGCCCCGCACCTCGCCCCCGCCGGCCGCGAATCGATCCTCCTCCAGGCCGCCCGCATCGCCCTGGCCGACGGCCCCTACACGCCCGCCGAGCGCGAGGCCCTCGCGACCGTGGGCGCCGCCCTCACCATCTGCACCGACGACGTGACCCGCCTGCTGGCGGCGGCGCGGACGCCGTCGTAGTCACCGGGATGCCTTCGTCTGCGCCGGGACGCCGTCGTAGTCACCGGGACGCCTTCGTCTGCGCTGGGACGCCGCCGTCGGCGCTGGGACGCCTTCGTCGGCGCTGGGACGCCTTCGTCTGTGCCGGGACGCCGTCGTAGTCACCGGGACGCCGCCGTCGGCGCTGGGACGCCTTCGTCTGCGCCGGGACGCCGCCGTCGGCGCTGGGACGCCTTCGTCGGCGCTGGGACGCCTTCGTCTGTGCCGGGACGCCGTCGTAGTCACCGGTACGCCCTCGTAGTCACCGGGACCGGTGAGCGGGTGCCGGTCCGCGCGCCCGGAGCGGTGGAGCCGGAGAGCATGGGACGGACAGGTCAGTGTCCGCCACTCCGTGAGGCAGAGCGATGCCCTTCCCGAGCCGGAGCCCGTTGAGCCGCAGCCTCCTGGCCACCACCGTCCTTCTCAGCACCGTGCTTCTCACCACCGCCCTTCCCACCGCCTTCGGCGCGGTGCACGCGGCCTCGGCGGCCCCCGGCTGCGCGTCCTCCGTGCCGTACGTCTCGGGCGGGGGCGGCTACGCCACGTACCGGATCCCGGCCGCCGTCACCACCCGCCGGGGCACCGTCCTCGCCTTCGCCGAAGGACGGCAGGCCGGTGCCGGTGACACCGGGAACATCGACGTCGTCCTCAGGCGGTCCACCGACGGCGGCTGCACCTGGGGCCCGCCGCGGGTGGTCGCCGCCGGGAACGGGGACACCCGGGGCAACCCGGCGCCGGTGGTCGATCCGCGGACCGGGGCGGTGGTGCTGGTGACCTCCTACAACGGCGGCGGGGTGACCGAGGCGCAGATCATGCGCGGCGAGGTCGCGCCCCGGCAGGGCCGGCGCGTCTTCGTGCAGCGCAGCTCCGACGACGGGCGCCACTTCACGGCGCCACGCGAGATCACCGGCGCGGTGAAGCCGAGGAACTGGCGCTGGTACGCCACCGGGCCCGGGCACGCCGTGGCCCTCACCCGGGGCCCGCACGCGGGCCGGCTGGTGGTTCCGGCCGACCACTCCGCCGCCCCGCCCCGGGGTTCCCCGGACACCGGGCGGGAGGCCAGGTACTACGGCGCCCACGCGATCTACAGCGACGACGGCGGGCGCACCTGGCACCTCGGTTTCGTCGACGACACCTACGACGGCGTGGACAACGCCAACGAGTCGGCCCTCGCCCAGCTTCCCGACGGCCGCCTGTACCTCAGCGCCCGCAACCAGAACGGCAGCAGTCGCGGCAACCGTCTCGACAGCTACTCCCGCGACGGCGGCGAGACCCTGGACCGTCCCTACGCCGTCCAGGCCACCCTGGACGACGTGCCAGTGGTCGAGGGCAGCGTCCTGCAACTGCCCGGCCGTGGTGCCCCGCTGCTGTTCTGCGCGCCGTCCGTGCCCACCGCGCGCAGGGCCATGGCGCTGTGGCGCAGCACGGACGGCGGACGGACCTTCTCCAGAGCGCTCACCCTGTCACGGCGGCCCGCCGCCTACTCCGATCTCGTCCCGGTGAACCCGCAGACGGTCGGCGTCCTCTACGAGACCGGCGCGAGCGGTCCGTACGAGAGGATCGAGTTCCGGCGGCTGCCCGTGAACGGTCTCTAGTGCCGGGGCACTAGAGCAGTCCGGCAGCGGCCAGGAACTTCCCCACCTGCTCGACCTCCTCGCGCGACAGCGGGATCTGCGGTTCCGCCGTGACCGGGCAGTCGATGACGCCCCGCAGGTGCAGCGCCGCCTTGAACGCGCCCAGCGCCGAGGAGCCGGCGCCCATCCGGGCCGGGGCGCCGACGCCGACCAGGCCGAACAGGGCGCACAGGCGCTCCTGCTCGGACCGGGCGGCCTCCTGGTCGCCCGCCCGGCACAGGCGGTGAAGACGGACGTAGCCGTGCGGGTCGACGTTGGCGAGGCCGGGCACCGCCCCGTCGGCACCCAGCGCCAGGGCGGCGTCGACGACGAGTTCGGAGCCGGTCAGCACACTGAAGCCGGTGGCGCCGGGGAAGGCCCGGATGCCGGTGACGACCTCACGGAAGGCGCCCAGATCACCGCTGGAGTCCTTCAGGCCCGCCAGGACGCCCTCGGCGGCGAGCTCCAGGACCAGGCCGGCGGGGAGTTTGGTGTGCACCGACACCGGGATGTCGTAGGCGAGCACCGGAACCGGGCTGCGGGCCGCTACCGCCCGGTAGTGGCGGCTGATCTCCGCCGGGTGGGTGCGGGCGTAGAAGGGGGCGGTGACCACGACGGCCTGCGCACCGGCCGCGGTCACCGAGGCGACGTGGTCGAGGACGCGGGGCGCGCTCATGTCGATCGCCCCGGCCAGGACCGGCAGCTGTCCGGCGACATGGCCGACGACCGCGTCCACCACCTGCCGGCGCTGCCGGTCGGTCAGGAAGGCGGCCTCCGAGGTGGACCCGAGCAGGAACAGCGCGTGCACCCCGCCCGCCACCAGATGGTCGACCAGCCTGAGCAGCGAGGGGACGTCCACCTCGCGTTCCGGTGTCAGGGGGGTGCAGACGGGCGGGACGATCCCGGTGAACAGCGGTGACCGGTTCGACCGGGGGCCGCTGACGGCCCCGGGATCACTGGACGCGGGGAATGCCATCAAGGCTCCTGAAGGCGGGACGCCCCCAGGGCACCCACGAACTCGGCCCACGCGGGTCCCGCGATCACCAGCACGGCACCGTCCGGCACCTTGCTGTCCCGGACGGGCACGACGCCGGGGACTCCGTCGGCGACCTCGACGCAGCTGCCGCCGTTGCCGTCGCTGTAGCTGCTCTTGCGCCAGCGGGCGGCGCCGGGGAAGTCGTACGCGACCTCGACGCAGTCGCCGCCCTCGCCGTTGCTGTAGCTGCTCTTGTACCAGCGGGCGTTGGTCAGGTCGTACTCACGCATCGTCTGAAGTCCTCCGCCGCCGATTCGACCAGGGCCAGGGACGCCTCCGGCGACAGCGTGGCGACCCTTAGCAGATCGTATGCGCGGTACGCGCGCTTCACCACGGCCGGATCGTCCACCAGCGTTCCCGAAAACGACGTCTCTGTATAGGCGACCGGGGGCGCGTCCTCGAACTCCATGAGTTTGAGTGCCCCGTTCATGGCCGCGTGTGCCCCGGCCGCGTACGGCAGCACTGTCACCACCGCTGTGCGCTCGCGCGTCAGCCGTGTGATCCGCTCCAGTTGGGCCGCCATGGCCTGCGGGCCGCCCACCGGGATACGCAGTACGTTCTCGTGGAGGGTCACCCAGTACTCGGGCCGTGCGGCGTCGTCGAGGATCCGTGACCGTTCCAGGCGTGCGCTGACGATCTCGTCGACGTAGGCGTCCGTCTTGAACGGGTTCGCGGCGATCGTGACCGCCCGTGCGTACGCGTCCGTCTGCAACAGGCCCGGAACCACCGTCGGCGCGAACTCGCAGATTCTCGTGGCCAGCCGCTCCAGCTCCACGACGTGGGCGAAGTAATCCGCATACCGCGGATCGTCAATCAGCTTCCTGCACAGCCGCTCGAAAATACCGTCGGTTTGCAGTACGACGTCGATTCGCTGGGCCACGTCCAACTGCGGTTTCCTGATCGCCTGTTCGAACTGGCCGATATAGCCGCCGGAGACGAAGACCCGCGCCCCCAGCTCCACCTGCGTCAGCGCCGCGTCCTCCCGTCGCCGCTTGAGTTCCGCGCCGAAGAACTCCCACGCCGCCTGGCGTGAACCGTTGGCCATCGCCAACCCCCTTGTGCTGCCCCGTGCTTGTAGGGCCCGAGCCCCTTCCGGAGTGTAGGGGCGGAGCGTCACCTTGGGGCTGCGAAGCGTGAACACTTCGCCGAATCGGAGAAATCGCAGAAAGGGAAGGAAGCGAACAGTGGCAGCACGGAACCCGGTCCACTCGGCGGTCTGCGTCGAGGAGGCGGAGGAAATCCTCGTCGATTTGCGGACCGCACTCGAAAAGGCCGGAATCACCCTGCCCTCGCTGCGGCTGGACCCGGCGGGGCTCGCCCGCGAGGCTCCCTGTCCGCTCGTCGAGCTGGGGCGCTGCTCCGTGGAGACGGCCGCCCGGCTCGCCGCGGTCCTGCGATGAGCGCGGTCCGGCCGCCCCTGGGCTCGTACGCCGTGGACACCGCGACGGGCCGGGTCGGGGTCGTCATGGGGCGCGAGGGGCCGTACGTACAGTTGCGGCCCCTCGGCGGCGGCCGCGAGTGGGACTGTGCGCCGGAGCTGGTGCGGGCCGCGACCCCGGCCGAGCGGCTCAGCGCGGCCACGGCGTACGCCAACGCCCGCAGCCGCGGTGAGGTGCCGTGAGCGGCGCTGAGCGTCCCTCACACGTCCCGCCGGTCCACGGCGACCACCGTGACGGCTGCCGCCACCACCGCCCACGCGCCGAACACGAGCCAGCCGCCGGTCACGGTCGTCGGCCAGCGTGGCACCAGCGTGAAGGGGTCGTGGCCGTACTCGATGTCGACGAGGCGGACCCAGGCGTTGAAGGGCAGGGCGTTCCTGAGGCAGGCCGTCCAGTGGTAGCGGTCGGTGACGAAGGTGGGTAGGAACAGCAGGACGAACGTGATGAGGACCATGGTGGTCGCGCTGTGCCGGATCAGCGCGCCCAGCGCCATGCCGACCAGCGCGCACACCGGAGCGAGGAGCGCCGACGCCGCGACCACGCGCAGCGCGCCGGGGTGGGAGATCGGCACACCCTGGCCCCGGCCGTCGAGGACGGCCTGTGTCGCGGCGAAGGAGGCGCCCGCGACTACCGCCCCGTACACCGTCATGACGGCGGTCACGACGAGCACCTTCGCGGTCATCAGCGCCCGCCGGTCCGGGACGGCCGCGAACGTCGTACGGATCAGGCCGGTCGAGTACTCCCCGACGATCGTGATCGCGCCGATGCTGGCCGTGACGAGCAGCATCGTCATGGCCGCGCCTTGGGTGAAGGCGTCGCGCAGCGCCCAGGAGACGAAGTGGGTCTGGATGACCGCGCCGTAGTGCGGGTAGTTGGCGTAGTCGGCGCGGGCCGCGTTGGTGTTGAGGGCGATGACGGCTAGGGCGCCGGCGCCGAGCGCCCAGTAAGTGGAGCGCAGGGAGCGGAGCTTGAGCCACTCGGCGGCCAGCAGGTCCGTGAAGCGGGTGGCGGGCAGGGCGACGGTCGTGGTCATCGGGGCTCTCCGGCGAGGTACTCGACGCTGTCGGCGGTCAGTTCCATGAAGGCCGTCTCCAGGGAGGCGGCCTCGGTGGCCAGCTCCCGCAGCAGCAGGCGGTGTGCGAAGGCGATCTCGCCGACCCGGTCGGAGCTGAGCCCCGTGACCTTCAGCGTCTGCTCGTCGTACGGGGCCACGGCCGCTCCCTCGGCGCTCAGCAGGTCGGCGAGCGCGGCCGCGTCGGGCGACCGTACGGTCACGGTGGGCCGGGTGCCGCGCGCGGCGAACTCGGCGAGGCTCTCGGCCGCTATCAGCTCGCCCCGGCCGATGACGATCAACTCGTCGGCGGTGTGCTCCATCTCGGACATCAGGTGGCTGGAGACGAAGACGGTGCGGCCCTCGGCGGCCAGCTTCCTGAAGAGCCGCCGCACCCACAACACGCCCTCCGGATCGAGCCCGTTGAGCGGTTCGTCGAAGAGCAGGACCGGTGGGTCGCCGAGCAGCGCGGCGGCGATCCCCAGGCGCTGCCTCATGCCGAGTGAGTACCCGCCGACCCGGCGCCGGGCCGCGGCACCGGCGAGCCCCACCTCGGTCAGGACCTCGTCCACCCGGCGGGCCGCGATGCCGTTGCCGCGGGCCAGCGCCCCCAGATGCGCCCGCGCGGAACGGCCGCCGTGCACGTCCCCGGCGTCGAGGAGGGCACCGACGTGGTGCAGCGCGCGCGGATGCCGGCGGACGGCGTGGCCGCCCACGGTCGCGGTGCCGGCGGTCGGTTCGACGAGGCCGAGCAGCATCCGCAGGGTGGTGGTCTTGCCCGCGCCGTTCGGGCCGAGGAAGCCGGTGACCCGGCCGGGGCGTACGGTGAAGGACAGCTCGTTGACGGCGGTGGTGTCGCCGTAGCGCTTGGTGAGTTGGTTGACTTCGATCACGAGGACCACGGTCGCGCGGCCGGCCGTCGCGGGGCATCGGGCCGCCGCTGACATTCGCCGCGGGCCACAGTCGACCGTGGTTGTACGTCCGCGGTCCGATGACCGCCGCCGGGCCCCGCACCTACGATCACGGCATGCCCGCCACGTCGCCGCTGCCCCTGCTCAAACGCGTGCCGTCGAGCGCGTGGATCGCGCTGGTCTGGTGCGCGAGCACGCTGTTCACGCTCCTGACCACGTTCCGGCTGCCCGGCGAGACGGAGCCGCAGAACTGGCCGGCGGCCCAGCTGTACCGCTGGGACGGCCTGCTGTTCCACGCGGTGGCGGCCGCGTTGGTGCTTGCGGGCGCTCGGCTGCTGCACCGGCGGCCGCTGGCCTGCCTCACCCTGCTGATCCTGGCCTCGGTCGTCGAGACGACCACGCTCGGCGTGGGCGAACTGCCGATGGCGCAGTACCTCACGACCGTTCTGGCGCTGTACTTCATCGCGGCCACCCGGCCGCGCCGCACCGCGACCGCCGCCCTGGCCATGGGGGTCGGCACGCTGGTCGCGTACATCGCGGGGCGGATGCTGTGCCGGTGGGACGTCGGCATGTCGGCCGAGCTGGCCGTGGCCCTGGTGACGGTGATCGGCTGGCTGCTCGGCAACTCCGCGCACCAGGCCCGCGAGCACGCCGAGCGGATGAGCGCGCGGACGGCGGCGCAGGCGGTGACGGCCGAACGGCTGCGCATCGCCCGGGAGATGCACGACACGGTGGCCCACAGCATCGGCATCATCGCCCTCCAGGCGGGCGCCGCGGCCCGGGTGGCGGCGACCCAGCCGCAGGCGGCGCGCGAGGCGATGCGCGCGGTGGAGACGACGGGCCGGGAGACGCTGGCGGGGCTGCGGCGGATGCTGGTGGTGCTGCGGGCGGCCGACGCCGGCCACGGGGACGGCGCGGACCCGGCCGTGTGGCCCGCCGGTCTGGACGACGTCGACCGGCTGGCCGCCGCGACGACGGCGGCGGGCGTGCGCGTGGAGGTGAGACGCCGTGGCGTGCCGCGCCAACTGCCCCCGGACATCGACCTGTCGGCGTTCCGTATCGTCCAGGAGTCGGTCACCAACGTGGTACGGCACTCGGGTACGGACGCGTGCCGGGTGACCGTGGACTACGGCGACGACGAACTCGCCCTGGAGATCATGGACGAGGGCCGGGGCCACGGCACGTCGACGGACACGGGGTTCGGCCTCGCCGGGATGCGTGAGCGGGTGGCGCTGCTGCACGGGGACTTCACCGCCGCGCCCCGTCCGGAGGGCGGCTTCCGGGTGGCGGCACGGCTGCCGGTACCGGCGGGTGTCCGGTGACGGTCCGGGTGGTCCTCGCCGACGACCAGCAGCTGATCCGTACCGCCCTGCGCATGGTGATGGCCGACATCGAGGGGCTGGAGGTGGTCGGCGAGGCGGCCACCGGCGCGCAGGCCGTGTCCCTGACCGAGGAACTGCGCCCGGACGTGGTGGTGATGGACATCCGGATGCCCGGCATGGACGGCCTGGAGGCGACGCGCCGGATCACCCGGGGCACGACGGACGCGCGCACGGTGGTCCTGACGACCTTCGACGACGACGAGTACGTGTACGGGGCGCTGCGCGCGGGCGCGTCCGGGTTCCTGGTCAAGGACATGGCGCTGGACGACATCATCGGGGCGGTACGGGTGGTGGCCGCCGGGGACGCCCTGATCGCCCCGAGCGTCACCCGCCGCCTGATCCAGGACTTCGCCGGCCGCCCCGGACCGGCCCGGCCGCGCCGCGAGCTGTCCGGGATCACGGACCGGGAACGCGAGGTCCTGACCCTGGTCGGCAGCGGTCTGTCCAATGCGGAGATAGCCGCCGAGCTGTGCATCAGCGTGGCGACCGCGAAGACGTACCTGACCCGCCTGCTGACCAAGCTGGACGCACGGGACCGCGTCCAGCTGGTGATCATGGCGTACGAGGCGGGGCTGGTGTCGGCCGGCTAGGGGGTGTCGTTTGGATCAGCGCGGATCAGGCCGCGGCGCGTGGTGCGGTGCATCGCAAGGCGGAGCATGACCCGCGTACTGGACGTACTCGGGTGACGCGACGACGCGGCGAGGTGCCGTGCCAGGCGTGGCGGACCCGCGGTGATCCAAACGACACCCCCTGGCGGCCCGGCTCACCGCCGGCCGCGGCCGCGTGCTGCGCCCGGCTCACCGGCGGCCGCGGCCCCGTGCTTCGCCCGGCTCACCGCCGTCGCGGCCGCGTGCCGGTGCCATGGCCTCGATCCGGGCGCGGTGGCGCTCCTGCAGGGCCCGGCCGCGGCGCAGGTAGTCCAGGATCGTGGCGAGCTCCTCGGCGGTGTAGGAGGCGGTCTCGGCGGCGCCCTCCTCGGCGATGGGCCCGTAGATCTCCCAGGCCAGACGGGCCGCCTCCGGTGTGATGCGGACCTGTGTCCGGCGCCGGTCGTCGGGGTCGGGCGTCCGGGTCAGGTAGCCGAGGCGCTCCAGGCGGTCGAGCATGGCGGTGACGCTGCCGGTGGTGAGGCCCAGCGCGCCGCCGAGCCTGCTCGGGGCCACGCTTTCCTGCCCGAGCAGGATCTCCAGGCACCGCAGGTCGGTCCGGTTGACGCCGAGGCGCACGGCGGCGGCCTCGTCCACCGCGTCGACCGCGGCCTGGTACCCCTGCGACTCCTCGCCGAGCCGGGCGCGCAGCTCTTCCAGAGATTCCCTTGGCATTCAAGTACCTCGACTAGCAAGCTAAAACCGTCTCGACTGTCAAGTTGGTCGAGCGTCGAGAGAAGTCTTTCAGAGGACCCGGGTGTCCACCAGGGGAGACGGCATGACGAAGTGGGCTCTGGTCATCGGCGGCGGTATCGCCGGCGCGGGGACACCCGGCCCGGAGCCGGGGCGTCGTAGGCGAGAATGGGCGTCATGAGTCTGTTCCGCGACGACGGCATCGTGCTGCGCACCCAGAAGCTGGGTGAGGCGGACCGGATCATCACGCTGCTCACACGCGGCCACGGCAGGGTCCGGGCTGTGGCGCGCGGGGTGCGGCGGACCAAGTCGAAGTTCGGGGCGCGGCTGGAGCCGTTCTCGCACGTCGACGTGCAGTTCTTCGCCCGGGGCAGCGACCTGGTCGGCCGCGGGCTGCCGCTGTGCACGCAGAGCGAGACCATCGCCCCCTACGGCGGCGGGATCGTCGCGGACTACGCGCGGTACACCGCCGGGACCGCCATGCTGGAGACGGCCGAGCGCTTCACCGACCACGAGGGCGAACCGGCGGTGCAGCAGTACCTGCTGCTCGTCGGGGGCCTGCGCACCCTCGCCCGCGGCGAGCACGCACCGCACCTGGTGCTCGACGCCTTCCTGCTGCGGTCGCTGGCCGTCAACGGCTACGCGCCGAGCTTCAGCGACTGCGCCAGGTGCGGCATGCCCGGGCCGAACCGGTTCTTCTCGGTGGCCTCCGGAGGCTCCGTCTGCGCCGACTGCCGGGTGCCCGGCAGCGTCGTACCCTCGCCGCAGGCCCTGGAACTGCTCGGCGCGCTGCTCACGGGAGACTGGGAGACCGCGGACGCGTGCGAGCCGCGGTACGTCCGGGAGGGCAGCGGGCTGGTGTCCGCCTACCTGCACTGGCATCTGGAGCGCGGGCTGCGCTCCCTGCGGTACGTAGAGAAGTCCTGAAACAAGCACGAGGAGACGACAAGCAGATGGCCGTACGCGGATTCCTGGGACGCCAGCGCCGCGAGTACCGGGCGCCCGAGCCGCACCCCTCCGGTGCCCGAGCGCCCAAGCTTCCGGGCGAACTCGTCCCCAACCACGTCGCGATCGTCATGGACGGCAACGGCCGCTGGGCCAAGGAGCGCGGGCTGCCCCGCACCGAGGGACACAAGGTCGGCGCCGAGCGCGTGCTGGACGTGCTGCAGGGCGCGATCGAGATCGGCGTCAAGAGCATCTCCCTGTACGCCTTCTCCACCGAGAACTGGAAGCGCTCGCCCGACGAGGTGCGCTTTCTGATGAACTTCAACCGCGACTTCATCCGCAAGACCCGCGACCAGCTCGACGAACTCGGCATCCGTGTGCGCTGGGTGGGCCGCATGCCCAGGCTGTGGAAGTCGGTCGCCAAGGAGCTCCAGGTCGCCCAGGAGCAGACCAAGGGCAACGACCGGCTCACCCTGTACTTCTGCATGAACTACGGCGGACGGGCCGAGCTCGCCGACGCGGCCAAGGCCATGGCCGAGGACGTCAGGGCGGGACGACTGGACCCGGCCAAGGTCACCGAGAAGACCATCCAGAAGTACCTGTACTACCCGGACATGCCGGATGTGGACCTCTTCCTGCGGCCGAGCGGCGAACAGCGCACCTCCAACTACCTGATCTGGCAGAGCGCCTACGCCGAGATGGTCTTCCAGGACGTGCTGTGGCCCGACTTCGACCGGCGCGACCTGTGGCGGGCCTGCATCGAATTCGCCTCCCGCGACCGGCGGTTCGGCGGCGCCGTGCCGAACGAGGAGCTGCTGGGCATGGAGGGCCACGAGGCCACCTCGTAGTCACCGGGCGTTCACAACGGCCGCCGACGATGCGGGAGTTCCGCTCCGGTCTCCCGCATCGACGAAACGGTCCGACATGAGACGTCTCACCCCCGCCCTGGTCCTCGGCCTCTGTGCACTGCTGGCCACCCCGTTGACCGCCTCGGCGGACGAGGGGACCACCGGCCACGGAGGCCACGGAGGCCACGGAGACTACGGAGACTACGAGAGCTACGGCACCAAGTCCCCCTACGCGCCCGGGCAGAACCCCCGCACCTACCAGCGGCCCCCGGCCGGCTACGTCCCCGTCTTCACCGAGAACGTCTCCCGGCACGGGTCGCGGGCGGCGACCGGCGGCGACGACGGCGCCCTGATCCTCCGGCTGTGGGACAAGGCCGAGGCGGACGGAGAGCTCACGCCGCTCGGTGAGGAGTTCGGCCCCGACGTGCGGGCGCTCGAGGCCGCCATGGGCAAGGTCGGATACGGCGCTCTCAGCGGGCGCGGAAAGGACGAGCTTCGGGCCACCGCCGTCCGTCTCGAGCAGCGGCTGCCCGGGCTGTTCCGCACCGTCGCCGCGAACGGCGAGGGCATCGACGTCGTCAGCTCCGGCCAGGAGCGCGCCGTCGACAGCGGGACCGTCTTCACCACCGCCCTGACCGACTCCTACCCGGCGCTCAAGCCGCTGGTCGGCCCCGCCCGCGTCGACAAGGACCTGCTGTACTTCCACAAGTCGGCGGGCGGCGCCGCCTATCGGAAGTGGCTCGCCACCGACCGGCGGCTGGCGGACACCGTCAAGGCGGTGACCGACCAGCCGGCCACCCACCGCGCCGCCCGGCGTGTCCTCGGCAGGCTCTTCGCGCCCGCCTTCGTGCAGCGCGTCGCCGACGGGGAGTTCGCGTCGGTCACGGACGACATCGGCGCCGCGCAGGCCGTCTACAACCTCTACGCCATCGCCCCCGCCATGAGCGAGGAGAGCCCGGACGGCGAGGGCCGGCACTTCGAGCGGTACCTAGCCCCGCGCGACGCCGCCTGGTTCGGGTACCTGAGCGACGCCGAGGACTTCTACGAGAAGGGCCCGAGCTTCGCGGACAGCGACATCACCTACCGCATGGCCGACGTCCTCCTCGACGACTTCTTCAAGCAGGCCGAGGCCAAGCGGGACGGCACCAGCACGCTGGGCGCCGAGCTGCGCTTCACCCACGCCGAGGAGATCATCCCGCTGGCCGCCCTGATGCGGCTGCCGGGCAGCACGCGCCCGGCGACGCCCGGGGAGCCCTACACCCACGCCGGCAATCCCTGGCGCGGCGCGCGTGTCGCCCCGCTCGGCGCCAACATCCAGTGGGACGTCTTCCGCAACGGCGACCGCTACCTCGTACGCATGCTCTACAACGAGAAGGAGACCGCGTTCAAGGCCGGTTGCCGCCCGATCACCAGGAACAGCGCCTTCTACGACCTCGACGAGCTGGAGCGCTGCTTCGGGCGCGCGTGATCGACTCCCGGTCACGCACTGTACGATCCCGCCTCATGGTCATGGGCATGAACATGGGGCGGGATGCCGTACCGGAGACGGTCGGGCTGGAGTACCGGCCGACCGCAAAGGACTTCACATCGGCGCTGCGGGAACGGCGGCGGTTCAGCAGGGCGGGGCGCAGGGGCTACTGGGCGATAGGCGCGATGTTCGCCCTGACCGCCGTGCAGGCCGCCACCACGCTGACCGGCGGGAAGACGGACTGGTTCCTGCTGATCTGGCCGGCCCTCACCGCGGTGATGCTGCTGTTCATGCCTCAGTTGCAGGGGCGCGCGGTGCAGCGCATCGCCGCGCGCAACGGTGTCTTCCGGGTGGTCGTGGCCGAGGCCGGGCTGACGGTGAGCGCCGACAACAGCTCCAGCACGATCAACTGGGCGGCGCAGCCCCGCTATCGGGAGACCCGCGAGCTGTTCGTCATGTACAGCGACGACAAGAACGCCACCTGCTTCACCGTGCTGCCCAAGCGTGGCCTGACCGGCCCCGCCGACGTGGACCGGCTGCGCGCGATCCTCGACCGCAACCTGACCCGGCTCTGATCCGCCGGACAGGCCTGCTCGCTCAGCTCTTCTCGGTCCCCGCGCAGTCCGCGCAGGTGCCGAAGATTTCCACCGTGTGGGCGACATTGACGTATCCGTGCTCCGCGGCGATCGCCTCGGCCCACTTCTCCACGGCCGGCCCCTCGACCTCCACGGCCTTGCCGCAGACCCGGCAGACCAGGTGGTGGTGGTGCTCGCCGGTCGAGCAGCGGCGGTAGACCGACTCGCCCTCGGAGGTGCGCAGGACGTCGACCTCACCGGCCTCGGCGAGGGACTGCAGGGTGCGGTAGACCGTGGTGAGTCCGACCGTGTCACCCTTGTGCTTGAGCATGTCGTGCAGTTCCTGGGCGCTGCGGAACTCGTCGACCTCGTCCAGGGCCGCCGCCACAGCGGCACGCTGCCGGGTGGCGCGGCCCTTCACGGGCGGTCCAGCGGTCGTCACCGGTTGCCTCCTCATGTCTGCACCTGCCGGGCCATTGTGCCAGCCCGGGCTGCGCGCGGTCAGACGCCGGCCTCGTCGGCGACCCCCCGAGTGGCTGGAATCGCGCACTCCGCCGGGTCCCCGGCGGGCTGTGCCGCGGCGAGCGCCCGGGCGCGGCGCCGGGCCAGCGGAGCGGCCAGGGCCGTCAGGACGACGAACGCGGCGATGGTCAGCAGCACGATCGTCGCGCCGGGCGGCACGTCCTGGTAGTACGAGGTGATCGTGCCGCCGATCGTCACGCTCACGCCGATCGCGACGGCGATCGCGAACGTGGCCGCGAAGCTGCGGCTGAGCTGCTGGGCCGCCGCCACCGGGACCACCATGAGCGCCGAGACCAGCAGCAGTCCGACCACCCGCATCGCCACGGTCACCGTCACCGCCGCCGTGATCGCCGTCAGCAGGTTCAGGGCGCGCACCGGGAGACCCGTCACCCGCGCGAACTCCTCGTCCTGGCTGACCGCGAACAGCTGACGGCGCAGGCCCAGCGTCACGAGGACCACGAAGGCCGCCAGCAGGCAGATCGCCAGGACGTCCGACTGCGAGACCGTCGACAGGGAGCCGAAGAGGTACGAGGTCAGGTTCGCGTTGGAGCCGCCGGGCGCGAGGTTGATGAACATCACGCCGCCAGCCATGCCGCCGTAGAAGAGCATCGCGAGGGCGATGTCGCCGCGGGTGCGGCCGTACCAGCGGATCAGCTCCATCAGCACCGAACCGACGACGGAGACGGCCGTCGCCATCCACACCGGGGAGGTGGAGAGCAGGAAGCCGAGGCCGACACCCGTCATGGCCACATGACCGATGCCGTCGCCCATCAGGGCCTGGCGGCGCTGCACCAGGTAGATGCCGACGGCGGGGGCGGTGATGCCGACCAGGACGGCCGCGAGGAGCGCCCGCTGCATGAAGGCGTAGTTCAGGAAGTCCATCAGCTCAGCAGTCCCGTGCGGATCGGTTCGGCGCCCGTGGCGTCGTGCGGGTGTACGTGGTCGTGGCCGGGCAGGGCATGCTGGCCAACCGCCTTGGGGGGCGGGCCGTCGTGCAGCACGCAGCCGTCGCGGAGCACCACCGCCCGGTCGATCAGGGGCTCCAGCGGGCCCAGTTCGTGCAGCACCAGCAGGACCGTGGTGCCCTGGGAGACCTGTTCCGCGAGCGTCCGGGCCAGTACCTCCTGGCTGGCCAGGTCGACGCCGGCCATCGGCTCGTCCATGATCAGCAGCTCGGGTCCGGCGGCGAGCGCGCGGGCGATCAGCACCCGCTGGTGCTGTCCGCCGGAGAGGGCGTCGACCGGGTCCTTCGCCCGGTCCGCCATGCCGACCAGCTCCAGGGCGTGCCGCACGGCGGCGTGGTCGGCGCTGCGGAAGACGCCGAAGCGGGTCCGGGACAGGCGGCCCGAGGAGACGATCTCGGTCACCGTCGCCGGTACGCCGGACGCGGCGGTGGTGCGCTGCGGGACGTACCCGATCCGCGCCCAGTCGCGAAAGCGGCGCTGCGGGGTGCCGAACACCTCGATCCGGCCGGCGCTGACGGGCACCTGGCCGATGACGCTGCGCACGGCCGTCGACTTTCCCGAGCCGTTGGCGCCGAGCAGCGCGACGACCTCACCGCGGTGCACCGTGAGGTCGATGCCGCGCAGCACGGGGCGCGAGCCCAGCTCGGCGCGGACACCGCGTAGGGATATGACCGGCTCGCCCTTGGCGTCCATGGCGTCCATGACGTCCTCCGTAATGATCACTTGGCGTCCAGGGCCGTCTGCAGGGCCTTGAGGTTGGACTCCATCACCTGGAAGTAGTCGCTGCCGCGGGACTTGGAGGTGATGCCCTCGATGGGGTCGAGGACGTCCGTCCTCAGGTTCGCGTCCCTGGCGACGGTCTTCGCGGTCTTGTCGCTGACGAGCGTCTCGTAGAACACGGTGGTGACGCCGTCGGCCTTCGCCATCGTCTCCAGGTCCCGCACCCGGGCCGCGCTGGGCTCGGAGTCGGGGTCGAGGCCGTTGATGGCCTCCTCGGTCAGGCCGTAGCGCTCGGCGAGGTAGCCGAAGGCGGCGTGGGTGGTGACGAAGACCTTGCTCCCGGTGTGCTTCAGCCCGGTCGCGTACCGGGTGTTGAGGTCGTCGAGCTGCTTGACCAGGGCCGCGGTGTTCTTCCGGTAGTCGGCCGCGTGGTCCGGGTCCGCCTTCTCGAAGGCCTTGCCCACTCCCTGGGCGACCTGGGCGTAGCGCACCGGGTCCAGCCAGATGTGCGGGTCCTTGCCGCCGGACTCCTCGCCCTGGTGGGTGTCGTGTGCGGCGGCGTGGCCGCCGACCTCGTTGCCGTGCTCCTCCAGGGAGGTCAGGGTGGCGGCGTCGATCTTCGTCCCGATGCCGGACTGGGCGACGGCGTCGTCGACGGAGGGCTGCAGGTTCTTGAGGTAGAGCACCGCGTCGGACTCCTGGAGCTGCGCGGTCTGCCGGGCGCTGATCTCCAGGTCGTGCGGTTCCTGGCCGGGCTGGGTGAGACTGGTGACGTGGACGTGGCTTCCGCCGATCCGCTCGGCGAGGAAGGCCATCGGGTAGAACGACGCGACGACATCGAACCTGTCCGTATTGCCCGCCGCGGCGGTGGGGGAGCAGCCGGAGAGGGCTCCGAGGCCGAGCGCGGTGGCCGCCGCTGCCGCGGCCCCGGACATGAGGCGTCGCCGTATGTTCATGACTGTCATTTTCAACAAAGATGGAAACCGTTGTCAACAAGCCTTGTCAGGGGCCCGCGGAGGTCCCCAGGTGGAACCGATTTGATTGAGGGGGAGCACCCGCCGGTACCCTGAAGCATTCGCTCTGAAGCGTCTCGCTTCGTCGCCCGTCGTCGTAATGAAGAGAGCACCGTGGCCGCCGACAAGATCGACACCATCGTCAGCCTGAGCAAGCGCCGTGGCTTCGTATTCCCCTGCAGTGAGATCTACGGCGGCCAGCGCGCCGCCTGGGACTACGGGCCTCTGGGTGTCGAGCTCAAGGAGAACCTCAAGCGCCAGTGGTGGCGCTACATGGTGACGTCGCGCGAGGACGTGGTCGGTCTCGACTCGTCCGTGATCCTGGCCCCCGAGGTCTGGGTCGCCTCCGGCCACGTCGCCACCTTCACGGATCCGCTCACCGAGTGCACCTCCTGTCACAAGCGGTTCCGCGCCGACCACCTGGAGGAGGCGTACGAGGCCAAGCACGGCCGCCTCCCCGAGAACGGTCTCGCCGACATCAACTGCCCGAACTGCGGCAACAAGGGCCAGTTCACCGAGCCCAAGCAGTTCTCCGGCCTGCTGTCCACCCACCTCGGCCCGACGCAGGACTCCGGCTCCGTCGCCTACCTGCGCCCGGAGACCGCCCAGGGCATCTTCACCAACTTCGCCCAGGTGCAGACCACCTCGCGCCGCAAGCCGCCGTTCGGCATCGCGCAGATGGGCAAGTCGTTCCGCAACGAGATCACGCCGGGCAACTTCATCTTCCGCACCCGCGAGTTCGAGCAGATGGAGATGGAGTTCTTCGTCAAGCCGGGCGAGGACGAGAAGTGGCACGAGTACTGGATGGAGCAGCGCTGGAACTGGTACACCGGCCTGGGTCTCCGTGAGGAGAACATGCGCTGGTACGAGCACCCCAAGGAGAAGCTCTCCCACTACTCCAAGCGCACCGCCGACATCGAGTACCGCTTCAACTTCGGCGGCAACGAGTGGGGCGAGCTGGAGGGCGTCGCCAACCGCACCGACTACGACCTCTCCTCCCACGCCAAGGCCTCCGGCCAGGACCTCTCCTACTTCGACCAGGAGGCCGGCGAGCGCTGGACGCCGTTCGTCATCGAGCCCGCGGCCGGTGTCGGCCGGGCGATGCTCGCCTTCCTCCTCGACGCCTACGTCGAGGACGAGGCGCCGAACGCCAAGGGCAAGATGGAGAAGCGCACGGTGCTGCGCCTGGACCACCGCCTGGCCCCGGTGAAGGTCGCGGTGCTCCCGCTCTCCCGCAACCCGGAGCTGTCCCCGAAGGCCAAGGGCCTCGCGCAGACCCTGCGCCAGCACTGGAACATCGAGTTCGACGACGCCGGCGCCATCGGCCGCCGTTACCGCCGCCAGGACGAGATCGGCACGCCGTACTGCGTCACGGTCGACTTCGACACGCTGGAGGACAACGCGGTCACCGTCCGCGAGCGGGACTCCATGAAGCAGGAGCGCGTGTCGCTGGACCAGATCGAGGGGTACCTCGCAGGCCGTCTGCTGGGCTGCTGACCTCCGCGGCGCCCCAGCCGTTTTCGCCCACCCACCCGCTCGGATCCCCGGGCCGGTGGGTGGGCGTTTTGCGTGCACAGCTGGTTGATGTCGCCGCAGTGACAGAGCGGGAACGGCAGACAACGGATGACAAATGACAGCTGACAGATATTGAAATCTGTCAGCTGTCATGGCAGGGTGAAGGCATGACGATGCGAACCCGAACCCTCGGAACCGCCGGCCCCCGGGTCTCCGCCCTGGGCCTCGGCTGCATGGGCATGTCCGCGCTCTACGGCGACGCCGACCGCGCCGAGTCCATCGCGACCGTCCACGCCGCCCTGGAAGCGGGCGTCACCCTGCTGGACACCGGCGACTTCTACGCCATGGGGCACAACGAGATGCTGATCGGCGAGGCCCTGCGCACCGCACCGGCCGCCCGCCGCGAACAGGCGCTGACCAGCGTGAAGTTCGGCGCCCTGCGCGACCCGGAGGGCAACTGGAGCGGCTACGACGGCCGCCCGGCCGCCGTGAAGAACTTCGCCGCCTACTCCCTCCAGCGCCTCGGCGTCGACCACATCGACGTCTACCGCATCGCCCGCCTCGACCCGGAGGTGCCGATCGAGGACACCGTCGGCGCGATCGCCGAACTGATCGAGAAGGGGTACGTCCGGCACGTCGGCCTCAGCGAGGTCGGCGCCGAGACCATCCGCCGGGCCGCCGCCACCGCCCCGGTCGCCGACCTGCAGATCGAGTACTCGCTCATCTCCCGCGGCATCGAGCAGGAGATCCTGTCCACCACCCGCGAGCTGGGCATCGGCATCACCGCGTACGGCGTGCTCTCCCGAGGACTGATCTCCGGCCACTTCTCCCGCGACCGGCAGCTGGCCGCGACCGACTTCCGTGCCCACTCGCCCCGCTTCCAGGGGGAGAACCTCCGGCACAACCTGAGCCTGGTCGAGGCCCTGCGCAAGATCGCCGAACAGAAGGGCGTCACGGTCGCGCAGATCGCCATCGCCTGGGTGCTCGCCCGGGGTGAGGACATCGTGCCGCTGGTCGGCGCCCGCACCCGGGAGCGGCTCACGGAGGCGCTCGGCGCGCTCGACGTGGTGCTGGACGAGGGCGACCTGGCGGCGATCGAGCAGGCCGTGCCGGCGGATGCGGCCGCGGGCGAGCGCTACCCCGAGGCGCAGATGGCACACCTCGACAGCGAACGCTGATCGGGGTGCCGGGTACGGTCTAGGGCATGTCACCGACCCCCGAGACCCTGACCGCCGATCGCATCCTTGAGGCGACCGAGGAGGTACTGCGCCGTCACGGTCCGGCGAAGGCCACCGTGGTGGACGTGGCCCGCGCGCTCGGCGTCAGTCACGGCAGCGTCTACCGGCACTTCCGTACGAAGGCGGCTCTGCGCGAGGCGGTGACGAAAAGGTGGCTGGACCGGACCTCCACGGCCCTGTCCGGCATCGCGGCCGAGGAGCGTGACCCGCAGGCGCGCCTGCGGGACTGGCTCGGCGCGCTGTTCGAGGCCAAGCGACGCAAGGCGGGCGACGACCCCGAGCTGTTCGCCACGTACTCGGTTCTGGCCGACGAGAACGGCGCGGCGGTCGGCGAGCACATCGCCGACCTGACGGACCAGCTGACCCGGATCGTCCGGGCGGGCGCCGACGCCGGCGTCTTCGTCGCGCCGGATCCGGCGGCCACGGCCCGTGCCCTCTTCCATGCCACCGGCCGCTTCCACGACCCGTGCTACGCGCGGGAGTGGAAGCGGCCGGGGATCGAGGAGGAGTTCAGGTCAGTCGTCGAACTCCTGCTGCGAGGACTGCGGGCCTAGGCCCGTTCAGCTCACCCGTACGTTGAACGACGGGGAGTGGACGTTGCCGGCGGCCACCCGCAGCTGCTCCAGGCCCTTGTTGTTGAGCTTGGCCTTGAGCACGTAGGTGCCGTTCTTGGTGACGGTGGTGCTCGCCTGCAGCGTGGTCCACTTGCTGTTCTTCAGGTGCTGGACCACCAGCTTGGTCCCGGGCTTCAGGTCCTTGACCTTTCCGGTGATCACCACGGTGTTCCCGACCCGTACGGCCTTGTGGTTGGGCTTGGCGGTGATCGAGCCCATCATCATGGACGGCGTGCGGCTCGGCGTCCTGGTGGGCTTCATGGTCGGCATGCCCGTGTGCGTCCTGGTGGGCGTCGGGCTCGGCGTGCCGGTGGCGGCAACGGCCCCGGCCGATCCGGCCGACAGCAGGGCGGCGGACAGGGCGCCGGCGGCGAGTGCGCGGGCGCGGCGGCTCCGGTCAGTGGACGTCATCTCGAACTCCCGTTGGTCGACGGATTCCCCCACGCGTCACCAAGCCGTTCCGTTGGGTGACCGCGTGACTCCAGGCTGTC
Organism: Streptomyces sp. NPDC046197; assembly: GCF_040646295.1. Taxonomy (NCBI): domain Bacteria; kingdom Bacillati; phylum Actinomycetota; class Actinomycetes; order Kitasatosporales; family Streptomycetaceae; genus Streptomyces; species Streptomyces sp. NPDC046197. Next base: position 90,516 of record NZ_JBEYZY010000015.1, read on the forward strand.
CCCTCTCCCGGTGCGCGGCATGTCGACACGGGCACAAAAGCTACCAAAAGGGCACATTGCTTTCGTAAAGTCGCAGGTGGGGCAGGGGTGGCGACCGTGCGTCTCTTACCTCACTCTTACCTTTGGTCCCACTGGGCAGGTCCTCGACGGTGATCGACTGCCACTCGGCCACGCCTTCGGTACGATCCGGCCGTCCTCCACCGGCATCGGCATCCCCGCGGCCGTGATCGGCTTGGTGGTCGAGACGATACGGAAGGTGGAGTCCTGGGCCATGGGGGCGCTGCCGTCGGTGGGCACCGAGCCCACTCGGGCCGCCGTACCGATCAGGCCGCCGTCGGGTCCACCGTCGCCTGATGCGCCTCGGCGAGGTGCTCCTCGGCCTTCAGCCAGGGCAGGAACTGCGCCCCCCGGCGCCAGCCGCACGTCTCGCATCTGATCGTGCGCTGCACCCCCGTGCGCCGCACCCGTACGACGTGCTCCCGTCCGTGCTGGTCCCAGCGGCTGACCTTGCTCGTGTCGATCTGCGGCATGACGCCCTCCGGCGGTCCGCGAAGTCCGGAACGTGCTGTGTGATCGTGCAGCAAGGAGTGTGCAGCAAGGAGTGTGCAGCAAGACCAACATCAACAGGAGTTTTCCTCGCGCCGAGTTGGCCAACCTGTGGCCGCGCGGCCGGGTGGCCGGAAACCACGCGACAACTGGTCCGGACCATTGACAGGTCACGGTCGAGCTGACTGTCATAGGGAGCCGCCAGTCCTGTGAGCGCTCTCAGGGGTTTCTTCGGGGACGGATTGTCGTGAACTCAACAATCGAGAGGCCCGACAGCGTCGCCGTGCCTCGTCCGGCCCCCATCGCGTCATCCGACGGAGGAGTCGTGCGCAAGATCCTGACCACCCTGGCCGCCGCCGCGGCCGCCGCCCTGGTGTTGCTCGCGCCCCAGGCCGGGACGAGACCGGCCGACGGCGCCCCGGGTCCGCGCACGGCGGTGCCGGCCGCGGTCGCGGCGTTCGACCACACCGTCACGTTCGTCAACCGGACGGGACGGAAGGTGTGGGTGGGCAGTGACGTCAACGCAGACGGATCGCGGCAGTTCACCACCCTGCCGATCCTGGAGCCGGGACAGTCGGCCACGGTCACCATCCCCGAGACGGCGGCACCCGGCCACTGGCGCGGCAAGTTCTTCGCCCGTATGGGATGCACCGGAACGCCGGGCAGCACCTTCCACTGCGCACTGGGCGACTGCGGCGTGTTCGCCGACCACTGCGCGCCGAACACCGGCGAACAGCCCGTCAGTCTCGCGGAGTTCAACTTCGATCCGCACGACGGCCTGGCTCCCTGGTACGACGTCAGCTACGTGAACGCGTTCTCGGTGCCCATCACCATCACGCCCGCCGCCGTGACCCCCGGCAGCGGCGGCTGCGCCGTGATGGGCTGCACGCAGAACCTGCTGCCGAAGTGCCCCGCCGCCAACCTGACGCGATGGCCGGACGGCACGCCGATGCTGTGCGCCAACCCCAACCGCGACGCCAGGACCGCCTACAGCGACATGATCGCCGCGAACTGCCCCAAGGCGTACGGCTGGTCACGGCAGGACCAGGAGCCGGGCAACCAGGTGATGCAGCAGTGCACCCGGTGCCGTGGCTTCACGGTCGAGTTCCACCCCGGCGCGTGACCGGCTCTCCCCGGCGCGTGACCGGCTCTCCCCGGCGCGTGACCGGCTGCACGACGGCCGCGACGCCGCACACCCGACGACACATCCACGAACAGGAAGGAGAAAGGCCGTGCGCCGATTACGGGTTCTCGCCGTACTGCTCGCGGCGCTGACCCTGCTGTGGGCCGGTCCGCAGGCCGGCGCGTCCACCACCGCGAGCGGTGCGTCGGCCGACGCGGTGTGGAAGAAGGGCGTCAGCGCCTGGGACTTCCCCGGGGTCACCGACGCGCTCAAGGACTCCCGGTCCGGCTGGTTCTACACCTGGGCCTCGGACACACAGCGGATCAGCCCCCCGCCCGGCGTCGAGTTCGTCCCCATGATCTGGGGGCCGGGCTCCGTGACCGACGCGGAACTGAACCGGGCCCGGCAACAGGGCAGCACCCTGCTGGGGTTCAACGAGCCCGACATGGCCGGGCAGTCGAACATGACCGTGCAGCAGGCCCTCGACCTGTGGCCCCGGTTGCAGTCGACCGGTCTGCGGATGGGCGCCCCGGCGGTGGCCACCGGCGCGAACGTCCCCGGCGGCTGGCTCGACCGCTTCCTGCAGGGCGCCGCCGCCCGCCACTACAAGGTCGACTTCGTCCCACTGCACTGGTACGGCGCGGACTTCGACGCCACGAACGCCACCAACCAGCTGCGGACCTGCCTCCAGGCCACCTACGACCGCTACCACAAGCCGATCTGGCTCACCGAGTACGCGCTGATCGACTTCTCCTCGGGCACACCGCGGTATCCGACGCAGGCCCAACAGGCCGCCTTCGTACGGCAGTCGACCGCGATGCTCCAAGGACTGCCGTTCGTCGAGCGCTACGCCTGGTTCACGCTCTCCACCAGCCGCGGCGACGGCACCGGTCTCTACACCGGTCCGAACGCCACACAGGTCGGCGCCGCCTACCGCGCGGCCGGCTGAGCGAGGCCGACCACCCCTCGCGCCGCCGCTTCCCCCTTCGTTCCTTCCTCCCTTCCTCCCTTCCTCCCTTCCTCCCATCCCCCTTCTGTCCCTTTCCGTCGCTTCCTTTTGCTTCCTTCCGCTTTCTTCGGCGTTCTTCGGCGTTCTTCCGCGATCTTCGGCCTTCTTCCGCGTGCTTCCACTTCCCGTTCGTACGACGACACCTGAGAGAGGCAAACACCAATGAGTCGTGCCACAGCGCTCGTCCGGCCGGCAACCGCGGCCGCCGCACTCTGCGCGGTGCTGGCTTTGGCGCCCACGAGTGTGGCGGCGCCCGCGGGCACTGCCCGCCCGGCTGCCGACACGTGCTGGGCGACGCACTACGGCCCCCAGCCCCCCGGCGCCCTGACCGCCAGCGGTGAACTCTTCGACAACAACGCGAACACCGCGGCCACCTCCCTGACCCGGAACCCCCAACTGCCGTTCGGTACCAAGGTGAAGGTGACCAACGTCGTCAACGGCCGGTCGCTGGTCGTGCGCATCAACGACCGTGGCACCTTCCAGCAGACCCCCCAGGTACCCAAGTGCCTCGACCTGACCGACGGGGCCTTCGACCGGCTCGGCGGCGTCCTCAACCCCGACCAGGGCCACATCGTGGTCACCCAGCAGGTGGTCGGCTGACGAAGGAGACTGTGGGCAGCGCTCCTTGACGCTGCCTCGGCTGGACGGTCGGCTGCCCCGCCCTCACCTGACGGTGCGGGGCAGCCGCAGGCTGAGCAGACCGGTCAGGGCCACGCCCGCCAGCTGCACCAGCAGCGTGGTCACCAGGGCGTCCCGCATGCCCATGGCGGGGACCAGCGAGAGGAACAGCGTTCCGAGGGTGGCCACACCGAGGGCCAGGGACGACTGCTGGGTGGTGACCATGACACCGCTGCCGACACCGGCCCGGACGGCCGGAACCTCCGAGAGGATGATCCGGAAGAGGATCGGCAACTGGAGCGCCTGGCCCGCTCCGGCGACCGCCGCACCGGGCAGCAGTTCGACGAAGCCCAGGTCCGGCCAGGACCGCCAGGCGGCCAGCGCCATCAGACCCACGCCCACCGCCTGGATCAGCGAGCCCGCCGTCACCACGCGCGTGCCGTACCGGCCGACCAGCCGCGGCCCGGCGAGCGAGACGAAGAAGAAGACCACGGCCATCGGGGCCAGCGCCACACCAGCCGGAACCGGGCCGAGGCCCGCCCCGCGCTGCAACGCCACCGCGACGACGAACATGAAACCGCTGAACCCGATGGAGAACGGCACGATCATCACCAGACCCCGGCGCAGTGACTCGAGCGCGAACAGGCTCGGCGGCACCAGCGGCGTACGGCCCCGCCGGTCGGCACGGCGCTCCACGGCATGGAACGCGGCCGCCAGGAACGGGAACGCGGCCAGCGACAACCACGTCCACAGCGGCCAGCCGGCCGCCCGGCCCTCGGTCAGCGGGGCCAGCAGCGCCAGCAGGGACGCCGCCAGCAGCACGGTGCCGGGCCCGTCCACCGGCTCCGGGTGCTGCGACCGGGTCTCGGGGACGGCGCGGGCGCCCAGGACCAGTCCGGCGACCACGACCGGCACGTTCACCAGGAACACCGAGCGCCAGCCGGTCCCCGCGATGTCTGCGGCGACCAGGACGCCGCCGAGGATCTGCCCGGCCACCATGGACAGGCCGGCGGTTGCGCCGTACAGGCCCATGGCCCTGGCGCGCCGGGGACCCGAGGTGGCGGCCTGGATGGTGGCGAGCACCTGCGGCAGCATCGCCGCGGCCGAGGCGCCCTGCGCCACGCGTGCGGCGACCAGCGACCAGGCGCCGGGCGCCAGCCCGCACGCCAGCGAGGTCAGGCCGAAGGCCGCCATGCCGCCGAGGAAGAGGCGGCGGCGGCCGAACAGGTCGCCGAGCCGGCCGCCGAGGACGAGCAGGACGGCGTACGCCACTCCGTATCCGGCGACGACGAGTTCGAGAACGGCCTCCCCCGCGTTCAGGTCCTTGCCGATGGTGGGCAGGGCGACGTTGACGATGAAGAAGTCGATGAGCGGAAGTGCCGCGGCCAGCAGCACCGTGAACAGGCCGGGCCCGCTGAGCGCCGGTGGCGCCGCGGGCGATCGGAGGGTGGGTGAGGTGATGGTTTCGGTCGTCACGACACCGAGCCTGCTTCCACACTCAGACGGGTACCAGAGTGTTCTTATCCTGGTAGCAGCAGTACCTGGAAACAGGGTCCGGGCGACGGCAGGCTGGAGACATGACCACGATGGCCCAGGCGACGCCGGTCCGTGAACCCCAGGCCCCCCGAAGCCGCGAAGCGGCCGCCTCGGCGATCCGGCGGCACGAACTCGCCGCCTTCCTGCGCCACCGGCGCGAGCACATCACCCCCGAGCAGGTCGGCCTGCCCCGCGGCCGCCGGCGCCGCACCCCGGGGCTGCGCCGCGAGGAGGTCGCCCACCTGTCCGCGGTCGGCGTCACCTGGTACACCTGGCTCGAACAGGCCCGGGACATCCAGGTCTCCGTCCAGGTCCTCGACGCGCTCGCCCGCACGCTGCTGCTGGACCCCAGCGAGCGCGCCCATCTCTTCCAGCTGGCCGGGGCCACCGACCCGACGCCCGCGACGAACTGCCCGTCGGTCACCCCGGCCCTGCGGGCGGTTCTGGAGCAACTCGAACCCGTGCCCGCGTGCCTGCAGAACAGCCGCTACGACATCCTCGCCTACAACCGCACGTACTCCCTGCTGCTGTGCGACCTGGACGCGGTGCCGCCCGAGGACCGCAACTGCATGATCCTTTCGTACACGCACGAGGAGTGGCGTTCCTCGATCGTCCATCTGGAGGCGACCCAGCGGCTGATGGCGGCCCGCTTCCGCGCGGCGATGGCCGGTCATCTGGGCGAGCCCGCCTGGAAGATGCTGCTCAAACGGTTGCGTGCGGAGTCCCCCGACTTCTGCGAGGCCTGGGACCGGCACGAGGTGGTGGGTGCGCGCACCAAGCGCAAGGAGTTCCGCAACGCCCACGTCGGCCGCATCACCGTCGACCACACCGACCTGTGGCTGAGCCCCGAGGTGGGTTCGCGCATGGTGACCTACGTGCCGGCCGACGAGGAGTCGCGGGAGCGACTGGAGAAGCTGCACGCCATCGCGCTGGAGAGGCGTTCGGTACAGCGGACGCAGGGGGCCGTGCCGCCGGGACCGGGTCAGGTGTGGACCGGCCCGGCCCGCCACTGATCCTGCTCTACGCCGAGACCCCGGCCGCCTGTCGCACCTCCGCCGCCTCCAGCCGTTCGGCCGTGCGCTCGGCCGTCCTCCTGGCCCACCGGCCGGAGGTGACCGCGCCGAGGGTCAGCACCGCGACCCCGCACGCGACCAGCACCCACCACCCGGGCCGCGCGGCCGGGACGAACGCGTCCTTGTACGACGACGAACCCACCCCGGACACCAGTACCGCGCCGACCACCGCGACCCCGAGGGTCTGCCCGAGCTGCCGGCTGGTCGAGGCGACGGCGGCGGCGACCCCGGCCTGGGCGCGGGGCATGCCGGAGACCGCCGTGTTGGTGATGGGGGCGTTCACGAAGCCGAAGCCGATGCCGAACAGCACGTAACCGGCGAAGAGCGTGGCGTTGGACGTCTCGGCCTCGAAGGCCGCGAACAGCACGGCGCTCGTCGTCATCGCGCACCCGGCGACCAGCAGCGGCAGCCGCGGCCCCCGGCTGCCGACCAGCCGCCCGGACAGCGGCGCGCACAGGAAGGTCGGCCCGGCCATCGGCAGCATCCACAGGCCCGCGTGCAGGGCGTCGAGCCCGCGCACGTTCTGCAGGTAGAGCGTGGACAGGAACAGGAAGCCGCCGAGCGCGGCGAAGGCGCTGATCGCGATGACCGTGGCCCCGCTGAACGGCGCCGAACGGAAGAACCGCAGGTCGATGAGCGGTTCGGTGCGGCGCGGCTCGTACCACACAAGGGCGAGCAGGGCCGCGAGGGCCATGGTCGCGAAGGGCAGGACCGTGGCCAGGTCCGAGTCGGGGGCCTCGATGATCGCGTACGTCAGCGAGCCGAACAGGGCGATCACCAGTACCTGGCCGACCGGGTCGGGGCGGCGGGCCCTCGGCGCCCGGGACTCGGGTACGAAGCGCAGGGTGAGCAGCAGCGCGGCCAGGCCCACCGGCAGGTTGACCCAGAAGATCGAGCGCCAGCCGACCGACTCGACCAGCAGGCCGCCGACCAGCGGGCCCGCGGCCATGGAAATGCCGACCACGGCACCCCACACGCCGATCGCGCGGGCGCGCTCGCGCGGGCCGGTGAAGGTGTTGGTGATGATCGACATGGCGACCGGGTTGAGCATCGAGCCGCCGACCGCCTGGACCATGCGGAAGACGACCAGCAGTTCCAGGCTGGGCGCGAGGGAGCACAGCAGCGAGCCGACGCCGAAGACGATCAGGCCCGCCATGAAGACGCGCTTGCGGCCGATCCGGTCGGCCGTGGAGCCCGCGAGCATCAGCAGCGAGGCCAGTACCAGGGTGTAGGCGTCGATGGTCCACTGCAGGCCCGACGTGGTGGCGTGCAGGTCGCGCTGCATCGACGGCAGGGCGACGTTCAGGACGGTGTTGTCCAGACTCACGATGAGCAGGCTCATGCAGCAGATCGCGAGGACGAGCAGACGTCGTCGGTGGCTGAGCTCGGGCATGCGTTCATGGTACGCGATTCGATAGTGCGGTTAACTAATGACTGGTACACGATCACGGTGGGCGGTTGTCCACAGGCCGGGGGAAGCACCCGTCGGCGTACGGGACAATGGAGCAATGTCCAAGCCGTCGTCCACGCCCGTCACCCCGTTGCAGATCGGCCCGCACACGGTGCAGCCGCCCGTCGTGCTCGCGCCGATGGCCGGGATCACCAACGTGCCCTTCCGCACCCTGTGCCGGGGGTTCAGCGGTGGCAAGGGCCTGTTCGTCAGCGAGATGATCACCACCCGGGCCCTGGTCGAGCGCAACGAGAAGACCATGCAGCTGATCCGTTTCGACGCGACCGAGAAGCCGCGCTCGATCCAGCTGTACGGCGTCGATCCGGCCACCGTCGGCAAGGCCGTCCGCATGATCGCGGACGAGGACCTCGCCGACCACATCGACCTGAACTTCGGCTGCCCGGTGCCCAAGGTGACCAGGAAGGGCGGCGGATCCGCCCTCCCCTACAAGCGGAACCTGCTGCGGTCGATCCTGCGCGAGGCGGTCGGCGGAGCCGGTGACCTGCCGGTCACGATGAAGATGCGCAAGGGCATCGACGACGACCACCTCACCTACCTCGACGCCGGAAGGATCGCCGTCGAGGAGGGCGTCACGGCCATCGCCCTGCACGGCCGCACGGCCGCCCAGCACTACGGCGGCACGGCCGACTGGGAGGCGATCGCCCGCCTGAAGGAGCACGTGCCGGAGATCCCGGTGCTCGGCAACGGCGACATCTGGTCCGCCGAGGACGCGGTGCGGATGGTCCGCGAGACCGGCTGCGACGGTGTGGTCGTCGGCCGCGGCTGTCTCGGCCGGCCGTGGCTGTTCGCGGATCTGGTGGCGGCCTTCGAGGGCCGGCCCGACCACTTCGTACGGCCGCCGCTTCGCGAGGTCGCCGACGCCATGGTCCGCCACGCCACCCTGCTCGGCGAGTGGATAGGTGACGAGGCGCGCGGCGTCATCGACTTCCGCAAGCACGTCGCCTGGTACCTCAAGGGTTTCGCGGTCGGCTCGCAGATGCGCAAGCGGCTCGCGATCACCTCCAGCCTGGAGGAACTGCGGACCGGTCTGGACGAGCTGGACCTCGACCAGCCCTGGCCCACCGGCGCCGACGGGCCCCGCGGCCGCACCTCCGGCAACAACCGGGTGGTGCTGCCGGACGGCTGGCTGAAGGACCCGTACGACTGCGCGGGCGTCACCGAGGACGCGGAGCTGGACACCTCCGGGGGCTGAGCCGGTCGCGGTTCGCCGAAGCGGCGCCCCGCGCCGGAGGCGTCCTCGGAGCGGTCAGTCCTTGGACGGGTGCGGGGTCGAGCCGTAGGCCGTCAGGAAGCGGTCGCGGAAGGAACTCATCTTCCACACCGGCGCGTCGTGGGCCGGGCGCAGACCGTCGGTCCAGCCCCAACTGGCGATCCTGTCCAGGACCTTGGGGTCCTTGGCGACGATCGAGACCGGGACGTCCCGGCTGGCGTGGTTGCCGCTGACCCGGGCGATGGGCTGATGGTCGCCGAGGAAGACCAGGACGGTGTTGTCGTTGCCGTAGCGCTCCAGCCACTGGGTGAGGGCGGTCACCGAGTACTGGATCGACTTGCCGTACTCCTGCTGGGACTTGGGGGAGCTGGTGATGATGTCCTCCGGCTTCTTGCCCGCCTTCTGGATGGCGTCGAAGACCGAGCCGTTGCCCAGCTGGTCCCAGCCGACCATCTTCGGGATCGGCGCCCAGGGCTGGTGGCTGGAGGTGAGGATGACGAATCCCATCAGGGGCTTGTCGCGCTTCTTGCCGTGCTCCAGGCGCTGGAACGCCTCCAGGGCGTACTGGTCGGGCATGGTCGACCAGCTGAACTTGGGTCCCCGGTAGCCCATCTGGAATGCGTTGTAGACCTTGTCGAGGCCGTACCACTTGGCCTCCGGCCAGCCCTTCTGCACGCCCGGCATGACGCCGACCGTGTCCCAGGCACCGGTCTTCTGGAACGCCTTGGTGAGGGTGAGGTGGTCGCCCGCGGTGACCGTCCGGTACCGGCTCTGGTTGTCGATCCACAGGCCCGACATCGTGGTGGAGTGGCCGAGCCAGCTGCCGCCGCCGTAGGTCGCCGACGTCAGCCAGCCGCTCTTGGCGTGGAAACCGGCCTTGGCCAGGGCCTGTGTGCTGACGCCGAGAGTCTTGTCGACGCCGGGTGCCTCGGCCGGGTCCTCGATCGCGCTGCGGCCGTAGCTCTCGATGAACGTGAAGATCATGTCCTTGCCGCGCAGGTCGGGCACGAGCTGGCTGCCCGGGGTCGCGCCGAAGGCGTCGGACTGGGCCTCCTTCGCGAACGCCCGCTCGTCACGGATCGTCTCGCGCAGCGCCTGCTCGTGGTACTTGAGCATCGTGATCGTGTGCTCGGCGGCCAGCGGGACACCGGAGACCTGCAGGTTCAGGGTCGAACACGTCATCCAGACCGCGCTGACGAGCAGCAGGCCGCGGGTGGAGCGGGCCTTGTTGCGGCCGAGGAAGTTCCCGACGCGGACCACCGCCAGCGCCATCACGGCGAGCACCGAGAGCACGATCAGCACGGCGGCGACGGCGGCGAGCAGGGCCATGGTCCCGCCCAGCGTGTCCTTGAGGTAGGACTGGGCGTCGCCCAGCAGTTGCCAGTCCAGGACCACGTTGAAGCTGCGGCCCAGGTACTGGTTGAACTCGATGTCCGTCAGGTTCAGCACGGTCAGCACGCCGAGCGCCAGCCCGCCGAGGACCGCCACGAGCACGCGCGGCCTGCGCGGCAGCGCGATCAGTACCGCCGCGCCGAGCAGCGCCTCCACCGGGATGCGGGTGAACTCGGCCGCCTGGAACTGCTCCCTCTTGTTCGGCAGCAGCAGAGCGAGGAGGACCAGGCCCAGGGCCAGCACCGTGACCGACAGGGAAACGACCTGCGCCGGAACCGGGTGCGCGGCCTTCCAGCGCCGCCAGGCACCGCGCGGGGTACGGGGGTCGAGAACACGAAGCACACGGAGGGGGAGCGCGGCGCGGGGCACGCTGTCGGTGTCGGTGTCGGTGTCGGTGTCGGTGTCGGTGTCGGTGTCGTCGCTCGCGGGTGCGGGCGCGTCCGGGGCGGGCTCCGCGAGCCGGGCCGGGCCGGCTTCGGTGTCGGGTGCGGCTTCCGGAGGGGTTTCGGCTTTGGGCGCGGTGTCCGGATGGGATTCGGCGTCCGGAGCTCCGTGGGCGTCCGGGCCGGTCTGTGGGGTTCCGTCCGCCGGGGCATCACCCTTCGCAGGGGCGTCGCCCTCCGTGGGCGCATCGCCCTCCGCCGGTTCCGCCTCCGCGGTGCCCGGCGACCGTACGGCGGATTCCGGCGCCCCGTTCGCCGGACCTTCCGCGTCCGCCGCTTCGTCCGGTGGCAGGACGTCGACCTCGGTTGCCCCGGCCGTACCCGATGACTGGCGTGTACTCGTGTGCTGAGGCACCCCGGAGGTCCTTCCGTGCGCGGCATGGCGGAGTGGCGGACCGCGCTGGGGAGGCAGGGCCCGCCACCCACCCGTACGGCCGCCCCCCCACCCCTGTTCAGGAAGCACGGCAAACACCCGGCAAATGCCTCGTCAAACGGCACGGAGGAGAGAGCTGGGGGGCGTTTGGATCAGCGCGGACCCGAGGTGATCCAAACGCCCCCCTACGCTCCGCCGACCGCCGTGAGCAGTGCCAGCGGGGCCGCGGCCGAGCGGGACTCGCGGACGCAGGCGTGCGGGTAGGGAACCGGCTCCGCGTGGGTGCCGCGGCCGTAGCCGGCGAGGACCTCCGGCAGGCGGTGGCCGGTCGCGGTCGCCGCGTCGACCAGGGCGTGGGCGACCGTGCGGGCCTCGTCGTGCAGGCCGTAGCGGGCGAGCCCCAGCGTGATCAGCGCGTTGTCGTGCGGCCAGACCGAACCGCGGTGGTAGGAGAGCGGGTGGTAGGCGGGCTGCCCGGACGCCAGCGTCCGTACGCCCCAGCCCGAGAAGAAGTCCGGCTCCAGGAGCCTGCGGCCCACGAGCTCCCCGTACTGCTTGTCGAGCAGCCCCGACCACAGCAGGTGCCCGGCGTCCGAGGCCAGCGCGTCCACCTGGCGGCCGTGGCCGTCCAGTGCGAGCGCCGGGAAGGACCGGTCCCCCATCCAGAAGTCCCGCTGGAAGCGGTCCCGCAGATCACCGGCCGCCTGCTCCAGCAGGGCCGCGTAGACCTCGTCCTCCCAGACCGTGCGGGCGACCCAGGCCGTGCGGCGCAGCGCGTCATAGGCGTACCCCTGGGCGCCCGCCGCCATCACCGGGCCGGATGCGCGGGTGCCGTCGGCCGAGCAGATGGCGCCGGGGGAGTCCTTCCAGTTCTGGTTGGCGAGGCCGCCCTCGTCGGCGCGGTAGACCAGGTACCCGCGCGAGGTCAGCCCGCCGTGGTCCAGCATCCACCCGATCGCCGCCCGGGCGTGCGGCTCCAGACGCCGGGCCATGGCGGCGTCCCCGGTCTGCTCGACGTAGGCGCCGAGCAGGACGAGGAAGAGGGGGGTGGCGTCCACCGAGCCGTAGTACCGCCCGAACGGCACCTGCCCGAAGTGCGCCAGCTCGCCGTGCCGCACCTCGTGCACGATCTTGCCGGGCTGGGCCACCGAGCCCGCGCTGGTCTGCGTGGCCTGCGTCGCGGCCAGGGCGGGCAGCGTCGCGGCGGCCAGCCGTGGCCGGTAGGGGAGCGCGAACAACGACGTCAGCAGGGCATCCCTGCCCAGCAGCGTCAGGAACCAGGGCGCACCGGCCGCCGGAACGCGCAGTTCCTCGCCGTCCGGGCCGGTGGCCGGGACCTGGAGCGCGGCCAGGTCGGCCAGGCCCCGGGCACAGGCCGCCGCCAGTTCCGGCCAGTCGGTGGGGAAGGCCACGCCCTCCGCGAACGCCTCCTCCAGACCGCGGAGTTGGTCGCTCACCGCGGCGGGGGAGCGGGGCACGCGCACGGCCCGCTTGTCGCCGTGCGGCCGGGCCATCACCCGCAGGGTCAGTTCCGCGGTGCCGTGCGGTTCCAGATCGAGGGCCCAGACCAGGCGGCGGGCGCCGGTGCCGGTCTCCTCGACACCGTCCGGGGCGGGGTCGGCGGTCACCGTCGTACAGGACCGCCATTCGCCGCGCCGGTAGCTGAACTCCACCCCGTCGTCGAGGATCTGGCGGGAGCGCACGACGCCGGTCTTGGCGTAGGTGCGGTGGTCGGAGCGCAGTTCGAACTGGTCGGTGAAGTCGGCGTCGACGGTGACCGCGAGGCGGACCGTCGTCGGCACCGGACGGTTGCTGGTCACCCGCAGACACTCGACGAACGCGCTGTCGGAGACGGCCTGTTCGCGAAAGAGTGTGCAGGAGGGCGGCTCGGTGCGGCCGCCGCGCGGCACGAGGACGCAGCGTGCGGTGCCCTCGTCCGCCACCGGTGCCAGCGTCTCCGGCACCGCCCCGTCGACGGTGAGCTGCCACCGGCTCAGGTGCCGGGCGTCGCGCACGAACAACCCGTCCGGCAGGCTGCCGTTCCGTACGCCGCTGATGTTGCCCGCGTCGCCCACGGCGGCGAACGTCGCCCCGTGCACGAGCAGATGATGCCGCTCCGTCATCCCCGGTCCCCTCCCTTGACGCCGTTGACGGCCCTTGCTCCCTTGTCCTTCTGGTCGAACGCGCCGGTGCCCGCCGGGGACACGCCGTGCGGCGGCGGCCCGTGCAGCAGGTCGAGCGTGAGCGCGGCACTCCAGCCGAAGCCGAGCGCCCCGCAGGCCTCGCCGGTGTGCGGGTCGACGTACTCGGCGAACCCGGTCGCGTCGGCCGTGCGCAGCATCGCCTCGCGCAGCGCGTCGGCCCGCTGCCGCTCGCCGTGCGTGCGCAGCCCGCGCTCCACCAGCCAGCCGGTGTTGAACCAGGCCGGACCGCGCCAGTACCGGTGCGGATCGAAGGCCTCGCCGAGCAGGTCGTAACTCGGCACCAGGCCCGCGCCCGTACCGAGCGCGAAGTGCGGACCGGACAGGGTGCGTACGAGGGCGCCGGCGATGTCGCGGGGCAGCTCGGGCAGCAGCAGCGGGATCAGGCCGGAGACGCTGCGCTCGCCGATCAGCCGCCCGTCGGCGAGGTCCCGGCAGAAGAACATGCCCTCGGCCGGGTCCCACAGCCGGTCGATCAGGGCCGCCGTCAGCCGCTGCGCGCGCGTGTGCCGGGCCGTGCCGGTCGCGCCCAGTTCGTGGGCGATACGCGCGAGCGCGTGCTCGGAGGCGATCAGCAGGGCGTTGAAGGCCGGGTCCTCCACCGCGAACTCGCCCGTGCCATCGGCATATTCCCCGTCCCGGTAGTCCGTCGCCAGCCGCACGTACCGCCCGTAGTCCAGGTCCGTCGGCCGGTCCTCGGGGGCGCCGTGCTCGAGGTCGGCGCGCCGGAAGGAGCGGGCCGGGGCCGGGGTGACGCGGGAGAGCGGGGCGTCCCAGCAGGGGCTGTTGTCCATGCCCTGCTCCCAGGGGTGGACGACGGACGCCAGCCCGCCGCCGCCCAGGTCCCGCCGGTGCAGCAGATAGCGGTGCCAGGCGGCCAGGCGCGGATACACCCGGGCCAGGAAGCCGCGCTCCGCCGACAGCTCGGGGTCGGCGCGGTGCACCAGCCAGGCCGCCAGCGCGTGCACCGGTGGCTGCACGATGCCCGAGGTCTGTACGGTGCGCGGGGCGCCCGCGGCGCGCCCCGCGGTCGAGGACCGCCAGAAGTCGGGGCTGGGGAAGTAGGCGTCGAGCGGGACGGAGGGGTTGAAGACGATGTGCGGGACGCGCCCGTCGCCCCACTGGGAGTCCAGCAGCGTCTCCAGCTCCGTCTGGGCCCGTAACGGCGAGACGTGCCGCAGGCCGATGGCGATGAACGCCGAGTCCCAGGACCACTGGTGCGGGTACAGGCCGCGCGAGGGCACCGTGGAGGTGCCGGTCCAGTTGTCCGCCAGTGCCTGCGCGGCCCTGACGTGCAGCGAATCCGGCACCGGCGGCGGATCGTATGCAATGGCGCGCCCTGCGGGGCTGCTGGTGAGGCGGGCAGTGCGATCCACTCGGGACTCCCCGAAAGACGTCCGGCCGAGCCGGTTCGGTCATGGCTACCGTAGGGTTACGTCTATTTAACACGCAAAACTCAATATGTAATGCAGGGTTGGGAAACACAAGGGGGTGCGCATGAACGGACGGAGTCAGGCGAGCGCCGGCGATCTGCTGGAACTGGTGCGCAGTGGGCGGGCCACCACGCGCGGTGCGCTCCAGCAGGTCACCGGACTGTCCCGGGCCACCGTCGGCCAGCGCCTGGACCGTCTCTTCCGCGCGGGCTGGCTGCGCGAGGGCGCCGGCGGCCCCGTGGACTCGCCGCTGGGCGGCCGCCCGTCCATCACCCTCGAGTTCGACGACGCCCACGCCGTCGTCCTCGCCGCCGACCTCGACACCCGGCACGCGCGCGCCGCCGTCCTGACACTGACCGGCGAACTGCTCGCCGAGCACACCGGGACGCTGGTCGTCGAGGACGGCCCCGACGCCGTGCTGGCCGAACTCGGCCGCTGGTTCGCCCGATTGCTTCCGAAGGCCGGGCACCGGGCGGAGGAGGTGTGCGGCATCGGGCTGGCCGTACCGGGCCCGGTGGACAGCGGGACCGGCCGGGTGGTGCAGCCGCCGATCATGCCCGGCTGGGACGGCTACGACATAACGGGCCGCCTCTCCCGGGCCTTCACCGAGCACACCGGCGCGCCGGCCGTGCCCGTACTCGTCGACAACGACGCGAACCTGATGGCCTACGGCGAACAGCGCACCGGCCACCCGGACTGCTCGGCCTTCGTACTGGTCAAGGTGTCCACCGGCATCGGCGCCGGGGTGGTGGTCGACGGCTCGATCTACCGGGGCGTGGACGGCGGCGCCGGGGACATCGGACACATCCGGGTCGGCGCGGACGCGCTGTGCCGGTGCGGGTCCTACGGCTGTCTCGCCGCCGTCGCGAGCGGAGGTGCCGTGGCGCGGCGGCTGGCCGAGGCAGGGGTGCCCGCGGCCTCCGGGTCGGACGTGCGGGACCTGCTGGCGGCCGGGCACCCGGAGGCGGCCGCGCTGGCGCGCGAGGCGGGGCGGCTCGTCGGGGACGTGCTGGCGACCGTCGTCACGCTGCTCAACCCCGGGGTGCTGATGATCGCGGGGGACCTGGCCGGGACGCCGTTCCTCACCGGGGTGCGGGAGCTGCTGTACCAGCGGGCGCTGCCGCGTTCCACGGCCCATCTGGACGTGGTCACCTCGCGGCTCGGGGAGCGGGCGGGGCTGGTGGGTGCCGCGGGACTGGTGGTGGAGCACCTGTATGCGCCGGAGCGGGTGGAAGAGCGGTTGCTGGCGCTCGGGGTGTGACCGGCGGCGGTCGTTTCGAGCGGTCGCAGAACGCCGCGTCCGGCCCCGCTGTCAGGTCCGCATGGTGAAATGCCGTCGCCTGTGGCAGCGTGATTCTCGCCACCCTTGATAGGTGTGGCGCTCAGATGAGCGGATCATGAGCGACTGCACTTCTCCAAGGGGTGGCACTGAGTGCCACCCCGTGATCGTTCATCGATCGAACTCAGTCGTGCCGTGTGGCGCTCATGTGAGCGATCGGACGGGTCTACGGGGGTTGACTCGTTCAAGAAGTGAAAACATCCGGCCCTGACGAGTTGCCGAGCCTTGACTTTCGATCCGCTGGCGGACGACTGGTTACAGGCGCATGACGCACAAGTAGACGTACCCAGGCGCCTTTGATCTGGGTATGTTCCTCGCCGTCAGGGCAGCCACCGCGGCCTCAAGGAGTCGAGACCCGTGTCGGAAAACAAAGATCCTCAGGTAGCCGAGCAGGGACAGAGCGTTGAGGGCGTGAAGTTCGTTTACGACTTCACCGAGGGCAACAAGGATCTCAAGGACCTCCTGGGCGGCAAGGGTGCCAACCTTGCCGAGATGACCAACCTGGGCCTCCCGGTCCCGCCGGGCTTCACCATCACCACCGAGGCCTGCAAGGTCTACCTCGACAGCGGCGAGGAGCCGGCGGCACTGCGTGACGAGGTGAGTGCGCACCTCGACGCCCTTGAGCGCAAGATGGGCAAGAAGCTCGGCCAGGCCGACAACCCGCTCCTCGTGTCGGTCCGCTCCGGAGCGAAGTTCTCCATGCCCGGCATGATGGACACGGTCCTGAACATCGGCCTCTCCGACAAGTCCGTGCAGGGCCTCGCCAAGCAGGCCGGGGACGAGCGGTTCGCCTGGGACTCCTACCGCCGCCTCATCCAGATGTTCGGCAAGACCGTCCTCGGCGTCGACGGCGACCTCTTCGAGGACGCCCTGGACAAGGCCAAGGAGGCCAAGAAGGTCGCCGTCGACACCGAGCTGGACGCCGCCGACCTGAAGAAGCTGGTCACCAGGTTCAAGAAGATCGTCAAGACCGAGGCCGGCCGGGACTTCCCGCAGGACCCGCGCGAGCAGATGGACCTCGCCATCAAGGCGGTCTTCGACTCCTGGAACGGCGAGCGCGCCAAGCTCTACCGCCGCCAGGAGCGCATCCCGCACGACCTGGGCACGGCCGTCAACGTCTGCTCGATGGTCTTCGGCAACCTCGGCCCCGACTCCGGCACCGGCGTCGCCTTCACCCGCGACCCCGCCTCGGGCCAGCAGGGCGTCTACGGCGACTACCTGCAGAACGCCCAGGGCGAGGACGTCGTGGCGGGCATCCGCAACACCGTCCCGCTGGCGGAGCTGGAACGCATCGACAAGAAGTCGTACGACCAGCTGATGCAGATCATGGAGACCTTGGAGAACCACTACAAGGACCTCTGTGACATCGAGTTCACCATCGAGCGCGGCCAGCTGTGGATGCTGCAGACCCGGGTCGGCAAGCGCACGGCGGGCGCGGCCTTCCGTATCGCCACCCAGCTGGTGGACCAGGGCCTGATCGACGAGGCGGAGGCCCTGCAGCGCGTCACGGGCGCCCAGCTCGCGCAGCTGATGTTCCCGCGGTTCGACGAGGACGCGAAGGTCGAGCAGGTCGGCCGGGGCATCGCGGCCTCGCCGGGCGCGGCGGTCGGCAAGGCGGTGTTCGACTCCTACACCGCGGTGAAGTGGTCGCGTTCGGGCGAGAAGGTCATCCTGGTCCGCCGCGAGACCAACCCCGACGACCTCGACGGCATGATCGCGGCCGAGGGCATCCTGACCTCCCGCGGCGGCAAGACCTCCCACGCGGCCGTGGTCGCCCGCGGCATGGGCAAGACCTGCGTGTGCGGCGCCGAGGAGCTGGAGGTCGACACCAAGCGCCGCCGGATGACGGTGCCGGGCGGACACGTCGTCGAGGAGGGCGACGTCATCTCGATCGACGGCTCGACGGGCAAGGTCTACCTGGGCGAGGTCCCGGTCGTCCCGTCCCCGGTGGTGGAGTTCTTCGAGGGCCGGATGCACCCGGGCGCCGACGACGCGGACGAGCTGGTCGAGGCGGTCCACCGGATGATGGCCTTCGCCGACCGCAAGCGCCGCCTGCGCGTCCGCGCCAACGCGGACAACGCCGAGGACGCGCTGCGGGCCCGCCGCTTCGGTGCCCAGGGCATCGGCCTGTGCCGCACCGAGCACATGTTCCTCGGCGACCGGCGCGAGCTGGTCGAGCGCCTGATCCTGGCCGACACCGAGGCGGAGCGCGAGGAGTCGCTCAAGCAGCTCCTGCCGCTGCAGAAGGGCGACTTCGTCGAGCTCTTCGAGGCGATGGACGGCCTCCCCGTCACCATCCGCCTGCTCGACCCGCCACTGCACGAGTTCCTGCCCGACATCACCGAACTGTCGGTGCGTGTGGCCCTCGCGGAGTCCCGCCAGGAGCCGCACGAGAACGAGCTGCGCCTGCTCCAGGCCGTGCACCGCCTGCACGAGCAGAACCCGATGCTGGGTCTGCGCGGCGTCCGCCTCGGCCTGGTCATCCCCGGCCTGTTCACCATGCAGGTCCGCGCGATCGCCGAGGCGGCGGCCGAGCGCAGGGCCGCCAAGGGCGATCCGCGTGCCGAGATCATGATCCCGCTGGTCGGCACGGTCCAGGAGCTGGAGATCGTGCGTGATGAGGCCGACCAGGTCATCGCCGAGGTCCAGGCGGCGACGGGCACGGAGCTGAAGCTGGCGATCGGCACGATGATCGAACTGCCGCGGGCCGCGCTGACCGCCGGTCAGATCGCCGAGGCGGCCGAGTTCTTCTCCTTCGGCACCAACGACCTGACCCAGACGGTGTGGGGCTTCAGCCGGGACGACGTGGAGGCCTCGTTCTTCACCGCGTACCTGGAGAAGGGCATCTTCGGCGTCAGCCCGTTCGAGACGATCGACCGGGACGGTGTCGGCTCCCTGGTGAAGGCCGCCGCCCAGGCCGGCCGCCAGACCCGCCCCGACCTGAAGCTCGGCGTCTGCGGCGAGCACGGCGGTGACCCCGAGTCCGTCCACTTCTTCCACGAGGTGGGCCTGGACTACGTCTCCTGCTCCCCGTTCCGCATCCCGGTGGCCCGCCTGGAGGCCGGCCGCGCCGCCTCCCGGTCGGAGGGCAGCGACCACCGGTAGAGCCCCGGAGTCCTCGTCGTGGTCCCCGACCCTCACTACCGATTGCGACGAGGACTCCGGTCCACGAGAAGGGGCGGCGTCCTGTGCGGGGATGCCGCCCCTCCGCGTTGCTACTCGCAGGCCACCCCGTCTCCGTCCCGGTCCAGATGGGAGTCGTAGCCGGGATCGCCCACGTGCAGGGGCGCGGCCCCGGCCGCCCGGGCCTCGCTGCAGTTGGCGTAGTAGACGCTGCCGCCCCCGGAACCGGAGCCGCCGGCGCCGCCCGACCCCGAGCCGCCGGAGACCGAACCGCCGGAGCCGTCGTCCGCCGGCCGGGCGGTGACCGTCCTGGTGACCCTGACGGTTTTCGTGGCGGTCACCGTGGGGGCCGGTGCGGGTGCCGCGCTCGGCGTCGCGGTCGCCGTGGTGGTCACCGTCACGGTCGGTTGCGGCCTGGCGGCCGCCGGCTTCGCGTCGTCCTTCGCCGGGTCCTGGCCGCCGGCGCCGATCCCGGCGCCCACGAAGAGGGCCATCGCGAGCGCGGGGAGCACGTACCGCTTGCGGGCCCATCCCGGAGCGGGCCGGACGGGCTGTGGCACGGGTGGCGTGGTGTACGGGTTGGTCATATGGTCCCCCCTGATGTGACAGGTGCGGACGACCGTAGTGCCCGGCTGCCGTGCGATGAGGGAAGGGTGATGATTTCGTGATGAACGCATCCGGCTGGGGCGCGTCCGACATCCCCGACCAGAGCGGCCGTATCGCCGTCGTCACCGGGGCCAACAGCGGACTCGGATACGTCACCGCGCGGGCGCTGGCGCGCCGGGGCGCCCGGGTGGTGCTCGGCTGCCGGAGCGAGGCGCGGGGCACCGCCGCGGTGGACCGCATCGTGGCCGAAGTGCCCGGGGCCCGCGCCGAGTGCGCGCGGCTGGACCTGGGGGACCTCGCCTCCGTACGGGAGTTCGCGGCCGCCTACCCCTACGACCGGCTGGATCTGCTGGTCGACAACGCGGGGGTGATGGCGCCGCCGTACGGGACCACCGCGGACGGGTTCGAGACGCAGTTCGGGGTCAACCACCTCGGGCACTTCGCGCTGACCGGGCTGCTGCTGCCGGTGCTGCTCGACACCCCCTCGGCCCGGGTCGTGACCGTCTCCAGCATCATGCACGCGCTGGCCGGCCTCGACCTGAACGACCTCAACAGCGAGCGCCGCTACCGGAAGTGGATCGCCTACGCCCGCTCCAAGACCGCCAACCTGCTGTTCACGCACCAACTGGCCCGCCGACTGGCGGCGGCCGGGGCGGACGTGGTCGCGGCCGCCGCCCACCCGGGATACGCGGCGACCAACCTGCAGACCGCCGGGCCACGGGCCGAGGGGCGCCGGGGCGCCGAGCGGCTCATGACGATCACCAACCGCGTCTTCGCGCAGCCCGCCGAGGCCGGCGCGCTGCCCATCCTGTACGCCGCCACCGCCCCCGGCGTGCGCCCCGACTCCTTCACCGGTCCGTCCCTGGCCATGTGGCGCGGCGCCCCGGCACCGTCCTGGCGGGCGCCCTGGACCCTGAACGACACGGCCGCACAGCGGCTGTGGACGGCCTCCGAGGAACTGACCGGAGTGTCGTACGACGCTCTGAAGGCCTGACGGAACAGCGCTCCGCAGGCCTGACGCAGCAGCACGCGGGCGGAGGGATGTGAGCACCACGCCTCCGCCCGCGCACACTTTGTGCCCCGGTCCGGGACCCGGGCGCGCCCCGGTCTCAGGCCGCCTCGACCTCGTACGCCGTCACCCGCACCGACTCGTCGTCCAGGCACTGCCCGGACGCCAGGTCGAAGCGCTGCTTCAGCAGGGGCGAGGCGACGAACGGGCGGCCCTGGTGAGTGCCGGTCAGGCCGCGGGAGAGGACCGCCGCGCCCCCGAACGGGTCACGGTTGTCGATGGCGTACAGACACCCCGCGCGGTCCCGGAAGAGAGCCACCTGACGGCCGTCCGGCAGGAGCGCCGCCACCCCGCGGCCGGGGATCAGCACCGACAGGTCGCAGACGGTGAACCAGTCCTCGTCCAGCCGCAGCCGGACCTTCAGCTCGGTCGTCTCGGGTGCCAGGGTCATCGCTGGGCGCTTCCTTCCAGGGGTCGGGTGCCGAGGGTCAGCAGCGGCAGGTCGGGCTTCATCTGGTCGCGCTCCGGGACGAAGGCGACCACCGGGTCCGGGGTGTCCGGGGCGTTCACGAACGACACGAACCGGGCCAGCTTCTCGGGGTCGTTGACGGTGTCCGCCCACTCGTCCCGGTAGTTCGCGACGTGGGCCGCCATCAGCGTCTCCAGCTCGTCGCAGATGCCGAGCGAGTCGTGCACCACCACGTCCCGTACGTGGTCCAGGCCGCCCGGGATCCGCTCCAGCCAGGTGGAGGTGCGCTCCAGCCGGTCGGCGGTGCGGATGTAGAACATCAGGAACCGGTCGATCAGCCGGACCAGTTCGGCGTCGGACAGGTCCTGGGCGAGCAGGTCCGCGTGGCGCGGGGTGGCCCCGCCGTTGCCGCCGACGTACAGGTTCCAGCCGTTGGAGGTGGCGATCACGCCGAAGTCCTTGGACTGGGCCTCCGCGCACTCGCGGGCACACCCGGAGACGGCGGACTTGAGCTTGTGGGGCGACCTCAGCCCCCGGTAGCGCAGCTCCAGGTCGATCGCCATGCGGACCGAGTCCTGGACGCCGTACCGGCACCAGGTCTGCCCGACGCAGGACTTCACCGTGCGCAGCGACTTGCCGTACGCGTGCCCGGACTCGAAGCCCGCGTCCACCAGCCTGGCCCAGATCAGCGGGAGCTGCTCCACCCGGGCGCCGAACATGTCGATCCGCTGACCGCCGGTGATCTTCGTGTAGAGGCCGAAGTCACGGGCGATCTCGCCGATCACGATCAGCTTCTCGGGCGCGATCTCCCCGCCGGGGATGCGCGGCACCACCGAGTACGAGCCGTTCTTCTGCAGGTTGGCGAGGAAGTGGTCGTTGGTGTCCTGCAGGGCCGCCTGCTCACCGTCCAGGACGTAGCCGCTCGCGCCGATCGTCGGGGCGAGGGAGGCGATGATCGAGGCCACGGCCGGCTTGCAGACCTCGCAGCCGTCGCCGCCCCGGGCGCCCTCGCGGCCGTAACGGTCGAGCAGGTCCTGGTAGGTGCTGACGCGCAGCGCGAGGAGGATCTCGTAGAGCTCCTCACGGGTCTGGGCGAAGCAGCCGCACAGGCCCTTGTCGACCTCGACACCGGACGCCTCCAGCTCGGCGGTGACCAGCTGGCCGAGCACCTTCGCACAGCTGCCGCAGCCGGTACCGGCCTTGGTGCACTTCTTCACCTCGGGCACGGTGGTGCACCTGTGCTCGGTGACCGCGCCGCGGATGGTGCCCTTGCTGACGTTGTGGCAGGAGCAGATGATCGCCTCGTCCGGCAGGGCCGCCGGGCCGAGCCGGACCCCCGAGTCCGCTCCGGCGGGCAGGACGAGGGACTCGGGGGAGACGGGGGGCACCGAACCCGTCAGCGCGCGCAAGGTGCCGTAGGCCTCGGCGTCGCCGACCAGGATGCCGCCGAGCAGGGTGCCGTCGCGGCCGATGACGAGCTTCTTGTAGAGGCCGGCCCGGGAGTCGGAGTAGACGACGTCCAGGCAGCCTTCGGTGGTGCCGTGCGCGTCACCGAAGGAGGCGACGTCGACGCCGAGGAGCTTCAGCTTGGTCGAGAGGTCGGCGCCGGTGAAGGCGGCCTCGTCCGCCGCGATGGTCGCGGCCGCCGTCTCGGCCTGCTCGTAGCCGGGGGCCACCAGGCCGTACACCCGGCCGTCGGCGGCCAGCGCGCACTCGCCGATCGCGAACACCTGCGGGTCGGAGACGGTACGGCACTGCTCGTCGACCGTGATGCCGCCGCGCTCGCCGACCGTCAGACCGCAGTCGCGGGCCAGCTGGTCGCGGGGCCGGACACCGGCGCTGAACACCACCAGGTCGGTGGCGAGTTCGGAGCCGTCGGACAGCTTCATACCGGTGACGGCGCCCGAGGGGCCCACCAGGATCTCCTGCGTGCCCACGCCGGTGTGCACGGTCAGGCCCATGTCCTCGATGGTGCGCAGCAGGGCCGCGCCGCCGCCGTCGTCGACCTGAACCGGCATCAGACGCGGCGCGAACTCCACGATGTGGCTGGTCAGTCCGAGGCCCTTCAGCGCTCCGGCCGCCTCGAGCCCGAGCAGACCGCCGCCGACCACCGCGCCGGTCGTGGCCCTCGTCCTCGCGTACTCCTCGATCGCGAGCAGGTCCTCGATCGTGCGGTAGACGAAGCAGCCCTCGGCGTCCTTGTTCGGAACCGGCGGTACGAAGGGGTACGAGCCGGTGGCGAGGACGAGGGTGTCGTACTCGAAGACCCGGCCGGACCTGGCCGTGACCTTCCTCGCCGCGCGGTCGATCACCTGGGCCGGGTCGCCGATGTGCAGTTCGATGCCGTGCGTGGCGATGAACTCCATGTCCGTCATGGACAGGTCCTCGGGCGTCCGTCCCGAGAAGTACGAGGTGAGCTGCACGCGGTCGTACGCGGGGCGCGGCTCCTCGCACAGCACGACCACGCGGTGCGTGGCGGTCAGGCCGCGCTCGGCCAGTGCCTCCAGGAAGCGCTGGCCGACCATGCCGTGGCCGACGAGCACGATCGTGGGGGTTGCCCCCAGGGTGGCGTTCATTCAGGAGCCTCCGTCATGGGTGAGCAGATGAAGCAGCGGGCCGCCGTCCGTGGGGAGCGGCTCCGCTCCCTCCCAGGCGCGGGCGAGCGCGCCGACGGTGCCGAGTTCGCCGACCAGGACCCCGCCGACCAGGCGGTCGCCGCGGACGACGACCTTGCGGTAGGTGCCGCGGGTGGCGTCGGCGAGCCGCACCACGTCGTCACCGGGGTGGGCCTCGGTCTCGCCGAACGCGGCGAGGTCGAAGGGGGAGTCCTGCCCGGCCAGGGTGAGGCGGGTCAGGGAACGGGTGCCGGTGTAGCGGGCCTGCGTGTCACCCGCGAGCAACCTGGCCAGCGCCTCCGCCTGTTCGAGGGCGGGGGCGGCGAGGCCGTACACCGTGCCGTCGTGCTGGGCGCAGTCGCCGACGGCGTGGACGTGCGGGTCGGACGTGCGCAGCTCGTCGTCGACGAGGACGCCCTTGTGCACGGCGAGCCCCGCGTCCTCGGCGAGCCCCACGCGCGGGTGGACGCCGCAGGCGAGGACGACGAGGTCGGCGTCGAGGGCGTAGCCGTCGGCCAGCTCCACCGAGCGGACCGCGCCCCCGGCGCAGTGCACGTCCCGCACCCGGCACTCGGTGTGCACCTCGACATCCAGGTCCGTCAGGTGCCGCAGCACCAGCTGCGAGGCGGCCGGGTCGAGCTGCCGCTCCATGAGCCGCTCCGTCTGCTGGGCGAGCACCACCTGGGCGCCGCGCACGGCGAGCGCGCGGGCGGCGGACACGCCGAGCAGCCCGCCGCCGACGACGACCGCCCGCACCCCCGGCCGGACCGCCTTGGACAGGCCCAGGCAGTCGTCCATGGTCCGGAAGGCGTGCACGCCCTCGGGCAGTTCGTGGCGGCCCGGGGCGAACAGACCGCGCAGCGGCGGGAGTACGGGGTTGGAGCCGGTGGCCAGGACCAGGGTGTCGTAGGCGATCGCCGATCCGTCCGCGCACCGTACCCGCCGCGCGGCGCGGTCGATGCCGGTGACCCGGGCGCGGACGAGCCGCGCGGGCGCCGGAAGGGCTGTCACCTCCGGGGCGTAGCGGCCGGCTAGCACCTCGGCGAGCAGAACCCTGTTGTACGGGCGGTGTTCCTCCTCGCCGACGAGCAGCGAGGGCGTGCCGAGCTCACCGAGCCGCCGGGTGAGCGTCACACCCGCGAGGCCGGCGCCGATCACCACCACACGCGTTTTCGAGGTCATGCACCGCAGCGTGCGACGTGGACGTTACCCGGCCGCATCACATCGGTTTCCCGCGGGGAACGCTGCCCTCAGCGGAAGCCCGGAGGGGATGTGAGGGCCGGGTGTGAGGGCCGTGGGCGAGGGCGGGGAGGCGGGGTGGACCGAACCACCGGTCTCCGTGCGGACCGCTCGTACGCGGGCGGTCGGCACGGAAGGCCGAGCCGGCGCCCCAGGGACCGCCCGGCCGGTCTTCGATGCTCTGGACTCCCTCAAGTACGTGGACGGCACACGCATCCCGGCCGTAGTTTGACGATCATGCCCGACATATCGCTGACCACGGTCGTCCTGTTGTGCCTGGCCTCGCTGGCGGCGGGCTGGATCGACGCCCTGGTCGGTGGCGGCGGGCTCCTGCTGCTGCCGTCGATGCTGCTCGGACTGCCGGGCGGCACCCCGGCCGCGTACGCGCTCGGCACCACCAAGGCGGTGGGCATCGTCGGCACCACCGGCGCGGCCGTGACCTACGTCCGCCGGGCCCCGGTGGACGTCCGCACGGCCGTCCGCATCGGCCTGGCGGCGCTCGCCGGATCCTGCTCGGGCGCCTTCTTCGCGGCCGGGATGAGCACCGAGGTGCTCAAGCCGGTGATCATGGTGGTGCTGCTGGGCGTGGCGGCCTTCGTGATCCTGCGGCCGGCCTTCGGCACCGCTCCGGCGCCCGGCCCGGTCACCCGCCGCCAGGTCCTCGCCGCGATCGTCCTCGCGGGCCTCGGCATCGGCTTCTACGACGGCTTCATCGGTCCCGGCACCGGGACCTTCCTCGTCCTGGCGCTCACCGGCGTCCTCCACCTCGACCTGGTGACCGCCTCCGCCACCGCCAAGATCGTCAACTGCTGCACCAACGCGGGCGCCCTGGCCACCTTCGCCTGGCAGGGCACGGTGCTGTGGCAACTGGCGGCCCTCATGGCCGTGTTCAACCTCGCGGGCGGCACCCTGGGCGCGCGCACCGCGCTGAAGAAGGGCAGTGGCTTCGTCCGCGTCGTGCTGCTGACGGTGGTGTTCGCGCTGGTGGCGAACCTGGCCTACGAGCAGTGGGTGGCCTAGTGCCCCGGCAGGCAGCGTTCGCCCCGTCGCGGCGCCCGGCACTCCCCCAAGCTCTTCGAGCAGGGGGGACCCTCACTCGCCGCACCGGCCGAAAGCCCAAGTACGTCCAGTACGAGGACTTCCGGCCGGCACGCCGAGAGCACGCTCCCCAGGCTCTCGGCTTCGCTCGAGCAGGGGGGACCCCCATGACGTCACTCCTTGACGGGCGAACGTTGCCTGCCGGGGCACTAGAAAGCGGTCCCGGGCCGGTGTGCGGGCGGGCCCGGTGTCAGCGGGCGCCGGTCAGGTGGGCGAAGACGACCACGTTGCCCTGGTAGCCGGACGTGCGCGAGTAGCCGCCGCCGCAGGTGATCACGCGCAACTCGGGGCGTTTCGCCGCCCCGTACACCTTCTCGTCGGGGAAGTTCCTGGCCTGGTAGACCTCGACCGCGTCCACGGTGAACTCCGCGACGGTGCCGTCCCGCCGGTCCACCTCGATGCTGCTGCCCTTCTTCAGGGCGCCGAGGTCGTAGAAGACCGCGGGGCCCTCGGTGTTGTCGACATGGCCGGCGACGATGGCGGTGCCGGTCTCTCCGGGGGTGGTGCCGGCCTCGTACCAGCCGGCGAGGTTCTTCTGGCCGGCGGGCGGGACGTCCAGGCTGCCGGACTTCGTCAGGCCGAGCCCCATCAGCGGGGCGTTCACCCGGATCGAGGGGATGCGGATGCGGTTCGGCGGGGATGGCGGCAGCGCGCGGGCCGCGAGCCGTTCCTCGCCCGGCTCGGGCAGGCCCTCGGCGGCGGCGGGCTGGGGCGGGGCGTGCATCACCGCGCCGCCGTGCAGCAGCCAGGCACCGGAGCACAGGGCGACCACGGTGACGGTCGCTATCGCGGTGTTGCCGATCCTTCGCATACGAAACCCTCTCCCGGAATCGGTGCCCCCTGCCCCCTCCGGGCCGCGAGGGGCGTCGGACCCGGAGGGGGAGGGACATGCGGTACCGGCGGACGGACAGCGGAGGGTGTCCGTCAGATCCCGTCGCCTCTCGCCCGGCGATGCAGGAGCCAGGTACCGCCCGCGGCGGCGACGGCAAGAGCCGCCACACCGGCCGCGGTCTGCACGGGGTCGGGGCCCAGCGCGCCACCGACCCCCGTCTTGACACTTCCTCGGGGCTGCACCTGCTCGTGCACGGCGGTCATGGTGACCACCAGATCGCCCTTGGCCTGCCGGCCACCCTCGGCACACTGCGCGACGATCTCGTACGTACCGGGCTGAGCGCTCTCCGGCACCCGGAACTGGCCGATCGCGTCGCCCTCGTGCGCGCTGGGCGCCAGGGTGAAGGTCCCGGCGCCGACCGCGCTGGCGTCGCCCGCCGCGGTGGCCTTGTCGCCGCACGCCTTGGTGTTCACGCTGACCTGGCCGCCGGGCACGACCGAGAACGGATACACCTCCAGGGTGCCGGTGTCCGCGGCGTACGCGGGCGCGGCCGGGCCGCCCGCGGCGGCGACGGCGAGCGCGGTGCCGGTCAGCAGACGGGCGGTACGTCGCATCGGTGCTCCTCCGAGCTGTGGTGGGGCACGGCCCGCGACACCCCCATGTGCCGCCGTCGGTCGCGCCCTGCCCTTCCGAGGTAAGTGGCACATGGGCCCGCTCGCTTTCTGATGGATCGTCAGAATTGGGGTGAACGGGTGTCGAAGCACCCGGCACGGGCCCCGTGGCGAACGGTGTTCCGGCAGGTCAGAGGCGTGTTGCTGACGGCTCGTCGGAAACCACCGGATGGACGCGGGGCGCGGGGGTGAACGGGTGATCGGGTCGGGAACGGCGGGCCGGGACCGGCCGGAAGGAGCCGGGACGGCAGGCGGCGCCGCGGGGCGACGACCCGTCACACAGTTGCACTACAGCGCTCCCCGAGCCGGCTCAGCCGCCGGGCTCCCGCCCGGCACGACCGTGCGCGGCCGCCTACGTTGAGCCTGTCGGAAACAGCCGACGAACCGCACGACCAAGGAGCTGTCTCGTGAGACGTGTGCATTCCCCTCATGTGTGGGCCGGTGTGAGTGCGGCGGCCCTGACCACTGTGCTGATCGCTGCCTCCCCTGCCGCTGCGGCCGGCTCGTCCACACACGTCACCGCCTCGCCGTCGGCGACCACGGTGGGCAGCCCGGTGACGCTGACCGCGACGGTCACCTGCGCCTCCGATCCGTCGGGCGGTCTGGGCGTCACCTTCTTCGACGGAAGTCAGGTCCTTGACACGGTGCCGGTGACGACCGCCGGTGCGGCGACGTACCGGGTCGCCTTCGGCGTGCCGGGCACCCACACCATCACCGCCGCCTACAACGGCAACGGCGTCTGTGGCGCGTCCAACGGCACCACGTCGGTCTCGGTCTCGCCGTCGCCCGTCCCGCCGCCCTACCAGAGGCCCGGCTGGTGGAACTGCGGAGGACTGGTGAGCCTTCTGGCCGGGGGTGGCTGCCCAATCGGATGGAGGCCCGGGGTCCTCGGCGCCATCCTCGGGTGAGCGGCGGACGAGGGTCGGCCACACCGTCGAGCCGTGCAACGGGCTGACCCGCACACCCGCCGTGGTCACGGTGGGCACCCTTGAGGGGGAACTCGGATCGCCGGTCGGTGTCACATCCGTGGCACCGACTGGTTGTTCGTCGGGGTGCGCGTCTGCATTACTCCGTCCGAGTGAGGTTGATGTCAACACCCTTGTTGCCTGCACGCCCGCGTGGGTCACTGGTGGTACAGAACCGGCGGGCCGCCCTTCCCGTACCGGATGCAGACGGTATGGCGGCGTTCGCCGGTGCCCGTACGCGCGGAACGTCCCCGACCAGCCGCCTTTCAGCGTCCGATGTGGCGGACACGACGTCGCGCAGCACCGCATCCTTCCGAACGCCCGACTGAGGTATGCGAGTCGGCAGCGCCGCAGCACTGACCGGTTCTCGGCATCGTCAGAGTGCACGCGAGGAGCGTTGTCATGCCTATCTCACCGAATCAGGGTTCGACCGGCGGCGGAACGCTGGTCACGATCACCGGCACCAACCTCAGCAACACCAGTGCCGTCAAGTTCGGCACCAAGTCGGCGACGAACGTCACCAACGTCTCGGCGACGCAGGTGACCGCGGTGTCGCCCTCCGGAACCGGCACGGTCGGGGTCACCGTGACCACGCCGGGCGGCACCAGCAACCCCATCCCCTTCTTCTACGTCGGGGCGCCGTTCAAGTCCTCACTGGGCGCCACCTCCGGCCCGCTCGCGGGAGGAAACTCCATCACCATCTCGGGCACGGGCCTGTCCACGGCGACCAGCGTCTCCTTCGGAGGCGTCACCGCCACCCCCACCGTGACCTCCGACAGCCTGCTCAGCGTCACCGTTCCGGCCGGCGCCGTCGCGGGTCCGGTGGCGGTCAGCGTCACCACGGCGGGCGGCACCAACAACGGTCTGTCCTACACCTACGTCGCCCTGCCCACCATCACCGCGCTCGCTCCGACGTCCGGGTCGACGTCCGGAGGCACCGCGGTGACCATCACCGGAACCAACCTCGACTCCACCGGCTCGGTCACCTTCGCCGGCAACGCCGCGCCGTTCTCGGTGATCAACACCACCACCCTGTCCGCGGTGACGCCTCCGGGCACCGCGGGAGCGGTGGACGTCGTGGTCACCAACCCGGCCGGATCCGCCACCGACGCCGGCGGGTTCACCTACGTCGCATCCCCCGGTATCTGACCCGGGGACGATCGGCGCGGCGGGTGCCTCCCGGGCAGTGCCGGGCACCGGCCGCGCCGGTTTGCCACGCCACCTCCGCCATCCTTCCGAGCTCCAGGAAACTGCATGCCCCCTGTGGTCAGTTCGATCAGTCCCGCGCAGGGACCTGCCTCCGGTGGTACGACCGTCACCATCACCGGGAGCGGTCTCACGGGCGCCACGGCCGTGCGTTTCGGCTCCGCCAACGCCACCACCTTCACCGTCACCTCCTCGACCTCCATCACCGCCGTGACCCCGGCGGGAAGCCCCGGGTCCGTGGCGGTGACCGTGGTGTCCCCCACCGGGACGAGCAATGCGACGGTGTTCTACACCTACACCGCCGCCCTCCCCTCGGTGACCGGTCTGTCCCCCGCCACCGGCCCCACCGGCGGCGGCACCACCGTCGTCCTGACCGGCACCAACTTCTCCGGCGCCACCGCCGTGCGTTTCGGGTCCGTCAACGCCACGTCCTTCACCGTCACCTCCTCGACCTCCATCACCGCCGTGTCCCCGGCCGGCGCCGCCGGCGCCGTGCCCGTGACGGTGACCACCCCGTCGGGAACGAGCGCCGCCTCGCCGGACGCGTATTTCTTCTACGCGCCGATTCCCCTCCTGCTGGCCCTCTCGCCCGGTCAGGGCCCGGAGAGCGGGAACAACACCGTCACGGTGACGGGACAGAACCTGGCGAACGCCACGGACGTACGGTTCGGCGGCACCGCCGCGACCTTCACCGCCACGGCCACGGCCGTCACGGCCGTGGCCCCGGCCGGGACCGGAACGGTGGACGTGACGGTGACGACGCCGGGTGGGGCGAGCAACCCGTTGGCCTACGCCTACGTGGGCGTTGCCACACTCACCGGTGTGTCGCCCTCCAGCGGGCCCACGACGCCGGGCACGGTGGTGACGCTGACCGGCACCGGTCTGACCACCACGACGTCCGTTCGTATCGGGGGCGTCGGCGTGGGCTTCGTGGTGCTCTCGGACACCAGGCTCACCGCGACGGTTCCGGCCGGACCGGTGGGGGCCGCCTCCGTGCAGGTGATGACCGCGGCAGGAACCTCGGGCACGGTCACGTACCAGCGCGTGGCGACCCCGGGCCTGTGAGCCCCGGGCGCGGCGGCGCCGACCGCACCGGCGGGACCAGGTCCCGCCGGTGCACGACCACAACCGTTCGGCTCAGCCGACGTTCACCGCGCTCCAGGCCGCCGCGACCGCGTTGTACTCCGCGCTGCCCGAGCCGTAGAGGTCCTTCGCGGCGTTCAGGGTCGCCGCCCGCGCGCCCGCGTAGTTCGTCGACGACGTCATGTAGACCGTCAGCGCGCGGTACCAGATCGCACCGAGCTTGTCCCGGCCGATGCCGCTGACCGTGGCCCCGTTGCACGTCGGGGAGTCGTAGGCGACCCCGTTGATGGTCTTGGCGCCGCTGCCCTCCGCCAGGAGGTAGGCGAAGTGGTTGGCGACGCCCGACGAGTAGTGGACGTCGAGGTTGCCCACCGAACTGCTCCAGCAGTCCGCCGAGTTGCCGTCCTTGGACGGCTTGTCCATGTAGCGCAGGGCCGGCTTGCCGAAGCCCGGGCGGACGATCTTCTCGCCGATGAGGTAGTCGCCGGAGTCGGAGGCGTTGTTGGCGTACCACTCCACCAGCGTGCCCATGATGTCCGAGGTCGCCTCGTTCAGGCCGCCCGACTCACCCGAGTACGTCAGCGCCGCCGTCTTCGACGTCACGCCGTGCGTCATCTCGTGGCCGGCCACGTCCAGGGCCACCAGCGGGCCGAACGTCGTGCCGTCACCGTCGCCGTACGTCATGCAGAAGCAGCCGTCGTCCCAGAAGGCGTTGTCGTAGCTGTTCCCGTAGTGGACGCGGTTGTACGAGCCCTTGCCGTCGCCCCCGATCCCGTTGCGCCCGTGGACCTTCTTGTAGTAGTCCCAGGTCTCGTTCGTGCCGTACTGCGCGTCGACCGCCGCCGACGACCGGTCCGCCGACGTACCCGTGCCCCAGTGGTTGTCGGCGTCCGTGAACAGCGTCGCGGGAGCACGCTGGAAGCAGATGCCGAAGAAACACAGGTCGGTCTTGTTCGCCGCGTCACCCGTGTAGGTGTTGCCACGCGTGGGGTCCTTCAGCTGGTACGCCGAGCCCGACGGCGTCGTCTCCAGCGGCACCGTGCCGCTGTACAGCGACTTCCCGTCGCCCGTCGCCGTCTCGATGCTGTCCCAGGCGTCGATCTGCGCCCCCGTGCGGGCGTCGGTCAGCACCGTGCGCGCGACCGGGTTGCCGAGCGAGTCCTGCGCCACCGCGTTGGTGCGCCAGGCCAGGCGCGGAGCGCCGTGCAGGGCGTCGACGACCAACTGGGGCTTGGCCGTGACCCTCTTCAGGCTCTCCCCGAGGTTCACGGCCCGCAGCGCGTTCACCGCGAGGTCGGCGGCCTTCGGGGCCGGCACCGCGGGCGTGACGCTCTTCAGCGAGATGGCGCCGCGCGTGGCGCGGTCGGCGCTGCGGTACGCGCCGTTCGGCGCGAGGTGAACCACGAAGTCGCCGCCGAGAACGGGGAGTTGGTGATAGGTGCGGTCGTAGCGGACGTGCTGCGTACCGTCCTTGTCGACGATCACGTCCCGGACGGCGGTGTCCTGGGCGGAGGTGAGGCCCAGGGCGGCTGCGTGGTCCAGGAGCGCCGACGCGGCGTTCTTGATCGCGATGGTCCGGGTCGGTCTGCCCTCCGCGTGTGCGGCTGGGGGGAGTGCGGCGGCCAGGAGGGTGGCGCTGGTGGCGGCGATACCGGCCGTGACCAGGCGGGAACCGCGTATGTGCCGTGTCCGACTCATCGGTCTCCTTGAGCGCGGGCGCCCTCGGGCGCGTGGGGTAGCGCTGAATGTTGACTGAGATTTAAAAGGCCATGACATGTCATGTCCATAGCCGCCACGTGGGGATGTGTGAGGGGAGAGAATCGTTTCTGTGACGCTTCCGTTCTTCGTCTACGGCACCCTCCGCCCCGGCGAGGGCAACCACGACGCGTTCCTGCACGGCCGTACGCAGTCCGAGGAACCGGCCCGGCTGCCCGGGGCGGTGCTGTACGACGGGCCCGGCTACCCCTACGTGCTGGAGGAGCCCGGGGGAGTGGTGCACGGGGAACTGGTGACCGCGCTGCCCGAGGAGTACGGGGAGTTGCTGGTGGCCCTGGACCGGCTGGAGGGTTACGTGCCGGGGGATCCGCGCAGCCTGTACGAGCGGGTGGCGCGGGACGTGGTGCGAGATGCCGACGGCGTGGCCGTGCGGGCCTGGGTGTACGTCGCCGGGCCGGCTGCCGCGGCGCGGCTGCGGTCCGTGGGGCGGCTGATCGAGGGCGGCAACTGGCCGACCCGGGTCAGGACTTCACGGCCTCCACGCGCACCGCGCACACCTTGAACTCCGGCATCCGCGAGGTCGGGTCCAGGGCCGGGTTGGTCAGGGTGTTGGCACGTCCCTCGCCGGGCCAGTGGAACGGCATGAACACGGTGTCGGGGCGGATGCCCGGGGTGATGCGCGCGGGGGCCACCGCACGCCCGCGCCGGGACACCACCGCGACCGGATCGCCCTCCGCCGCCCCCAGCCGCGCCGCGAGCCGCGGATGCATCTCCACGAACGGGCCGGGCGCGGCGGCGTTCAGCTCGTCGACGCGCCGGGTCTGGGCGCCGGACTGGTACTGGGCCACGACCCGGCCGGTGGTCAGCAGCACCGGGTACTCGTCGTCCGGTTCCTCGGCGACCGCCCGGTGCGCGACGGCGGCGAACCGGGCCCGCCCGTCCTCGGTGGCGAAGCGGTCCAGGAACAGGCGCGGGGTGCCGGGGTGGGGACCGGGCGCGGATCCACCGGCGAGGCCGGCGTCCGCCGCGTCGCCGGGGAGGCCGTCGTACGGTGTGTCGCCGGGGAGGCCGGCGTCCGCCGCGTCGCCGGCGAGGCCGGCATACGGTGTGTCACCGGCCGGACCGACGCGCGCCGTGTCACCGGCCGGCATGTCCGCGGGGGCGTCCCCTCGGGAGTCCTCGGAGCCTCGGGAGTCCTCGGAGCCTCGGGAGTCCTGGGAGCCTCGCGGGCCCTGGGAGCCTCGGGCGTCCTGGGGATCCTGGGAGCCCCGGGGATCCTCGGAAACCCGCAAGTCCACGGACCCCGTGACCGTGTCCTCGGTGTCCTCGGTGTCCTCGGTGTCGTCCCCGCCCGCCGGACACGGCCAGAAGACCCCGTTCTCCTCCGCGAGCCTTCGGTAGGTGATACCGGAGTAGTCCGCGGGGCCGCCCGCGGACGCCCGGCGCAGCTCGTCGAAGACCTCCTCCGGGTCGGTCGGAAAGCCCTTCTCCAGGCCCAGCCGGGCGGCCAGTTCGTGCAGCACCTCCAGGTCGCTGCGCACCCCTTCCGGCGGGCTGATCGCCCGCCGCCGCAGCAGCACCCGGCCCTCCAGGCTGGTCGTCGTGCCCGTCTCCTCCGCCCACTGCGTGACCGGCAGGACGACGTCCGCGAGCGCCGCCGTCTCCGACAGCACCACATCGCACACCGCGAGCAGGTCGAGCGACCGCAGCCGCTCCTCGACGTGCGCGGCACGCGGTGCGGAGACCACCGGGTTGGAGCCCATCAGCAGCAGGGCGCGGACGTCCGTCCCGAGGGCGTCCAGCAGTTCGTAGGCGCTGCGCCCGGGCCCCGGCAGCGCGTCCGGGTCCACACCCCACACCTCGGCCACGTGCCGCCGGGCCGCCGGATCCGTCAGCTTGCGGTAGCCGGGCAACTGGTCGGCCTTCTGGCCGTGTTCGCGTCCGCCCTGCCCGTTGCCCTGCCCGGTCAGACAGCCGTAACCCGACAGCGGGCGTCCCGCGCGGCCGGTCGCCAGGCACAGGTTGATCCACGCGCCGACCGTGTCGGTGCCCTTGGACTGCTGCTCGGGTCCGCGGGCGGTGAGCACCATGGCGGCCTCCGGGTCGCAGAACAGCCGTACCGCCTCGCGGAGTTGCGGAACGGACACCCCGGTGATCCGCTCCACGTACTCCGGCCAGTGCGCCATGGCCACCGCCCGCGCCTCCTCCCAGCCGGTGGTCCGCGCCCGTATGTACGCCTCGTCGGTACGGCCCTCGGCGACCACCAGGTGCAGCAGCCCGAGCGCCAGCGCGAGGTCGGTCCCCGGGCGGGGCGCCAGGTGCAGGTCGGCCTGCTCGGCCGTGCGCGTGCGCCGCGGGTCCACGACGATCAGCTTCCCGCCGTTCTCCCGCAGTTCGTCGAAGTACCGCAGCGAGGGCGGCATCGTCTCCGCGAGGTTGGAGCCGACGAGGATCACACACCCGGTCCTCGGGATGTCCGCCAGCGGGAACGGCAGCCCGCGGTCCAGCCCGAACGCCCGCGTCCCGGCCGCGGCCGCGGACGACATGCAGAAGCGGCCGTTGTAGTCGATCTGCGAGGTGCCCAGCGCCACCCGGGCGAACTTCCCCAGCGCGTACGCCTTCTCGTTCGTCAGCCCGCCCCCGCCGAACACCCCGCAGGCGTCCGGCCCGTGCACCGCGCTCACCCGGGTCAGCGCGCCCGCGACCCGGTCCAGGGCCTCGTCCCAGCCCGCGGGCACGAGCGCGCCGTCGGCGGAGCGCACCAGCGGGGAGGTCAGCCGCACCCGCGACGACAGCACCGCCGGTGCCGTACGTCCCTTGCCGCACAGCGCGCCCCGGTTCACCGGGAAGTCCGGGCGCTCGGTCACCTCCACGCCCCCGTCCGGGACGGGCGTCAGATTCATCCCGCACTG
This sequence comes from Streptomyces sp. NPDC046197, assembly GCF_040646295.1. Taxonomy (NCBI): domain Bacteria; kingdom Bacillati; phylum Actinomycetota; class Actinomycetes; order Kitasatosporales; family Streptomycetaceae; genus Streptomyces; species Streptomyces sp. NPDC046197. The sequence goes on from NZ_JBEYZY010000015.1 coordinate 125,827, forward strand.
CAGGGCGCAGTAGGGGCAGTGCGTGGGCGTCGCGGAGGTCTGCATGCCGCCCAGCGTGCTGCGACCGTGTTACACGGCCGGGCCGTCCGCTGTTACGCGGCCGGGACGGTGACCTCCCCGCCCGGGTCCGCGCACCGTGAGGTGCGCTCAGCGGGCACTGGCCAGCGCCCGGGCCACCCCGTGCTCCCGCGGTCCGAGGAAGGTCGGATCCGGCTGGAAGACCGCGTCCAGGGCCGCCTTGCCGGCCGCGAACACCTCACGGGTGCCGCCGTAGTACCAGGTGGTGTCGTGCTTGTCGTCGACGCCGACGCCGTAGGAGTCGACGCCCGCCGCGTCGCACAGGGCGACGGCCCGCCGGATGTGGAAGCCCTGGCTGATGAGGACCGCCCGGTCCACCCCGAAGATCTTCTTCGCGCGTACGCAGGAGTCCCAGGTGTCGAAACCGGCGTAATCGCTGACGATCCGCCCGCCGGGCACGCCGTGCCTGGTCAGGTACGCGCGCATCGCGTCCGGCTCGTCGTAGTCCTCGCGGCTGTTGTCGCCGGTGACCAGGACGACCTCGACCCGGCCCGCCCGGTACAGCTCGGCCGCCGCGTCCAGGCGGTGCGCCAGGTACGGCGACGGCTCTCCGGCCCACAGCCCGGCGCCGAAGACGACGGCGACCTCGGTGCGCGGGGCATCGGCGGTGGTCCGCAGCCGGTCCGCGGTCACGACGTACATCCAGGTCGCCGGAAGCAGCGCCGGCACGCACACGGCCATCACGGCCTGCACCAGCCGCCGCTGCCCCGCGCGGGTGCGCGGCAGTCGCGGTCGTATCCGCTTCGGTCGACGCATTGGACGGTCCCCTCCCCAGGCGGCCCGGCGGGCCTCGACCATGCAGGACGCGGCGCGCGGCGGACCGGTTCGCCCGGCGAGCCGGTCCGCCCGGCGTGTATCGCCCTCGCAACAGCGCTCGCACGGCGCACGGCAGGCGCCTCACACTGGACGGCGCGCCCGGGTGAAGCCATGGAAAACGCCTGTCACGGGCATGCAACGGCGGCGCAATCCCGACCCGCGAGGATCCTTCCATGACGGCGTCGAAACCCCTCAGCGACGAGTCCATGCAGCGCCCCGACGGCCCACCGCCGAGCGGCGCCCACCTGGACAGCACGGCCGACCTCATGGGCAGCATCGGCAGCCGGCTCGCCGACCAGCTCAGCCTGGTCTCGCTGGGCGGCAGGCGGCGGCCCACCCCGCCCGCGCTGGTCCTCGTGGCGCACGGCAGCCGCGACCCGCGCGCGTTGAGCACGGTAGGGGCGCTCAGGGAGCGGATCCGCGAACTGCGTCCCCGGCTGTCCGTGCACCTCGGCCACATCGAGCTCAGCGAACCGCTGCTGACGGACACCCTCGCGGGCCTGGACGGCGCCGAGGCCGTCCTCGTGCCGCTGCTGCTCGGCCGTGGACACCACGTCAAGCGGGACATCCCCGAGGCGGCGGCCGCCGCACCGGCACGCACGCGCGTGGCCGCTCCACTCGGCCCGCACCCGCTGCTCGTGGAGACCCTGTACGCCCGTCTGGTCGAGGCGGGCTGGCGCACCCGTCCGGGGGACGCCGCCCGCCGTGCCGACGGCGTGGTCCTCGCCTCCGCCGGCTCCCGCGACCCCGACTCCCGGGCCGACACCCGCCGTATCGCACAGCTCCTCGCCGAGCGGCTCGGCGTCCCCGTCGTCTCCGCCTACGCCTCCGCCGCCAGGCCCACCGTCCCGGCCGCCCTCCGCGCCCTCGCCGCCCGCGGCCGCCACCGGGTCGCGATCGCCTCCTGCTTCACCGCCCCCGGCCGTTTCGCCACCCAGTCCGTCCAGTGCGCGCCCTGGATCGCCTCCGCCCCCCTCGGCGACCACCCGGCGCTGGCCCGCCTGGTCCTGCACCGCTACGACGAGGCTCTGACGACCCCGGCGACGGCCGCGGGACCGGCACTCGCGTCGGCCTAGGGCCGGTCATGGAGCGCCCGCGACGGCGACCGCGACGCCGCCCCGGCTGCGGGCAACCGCGCGACAGGCCACGGCGAGCGCGCACCCGCGGGAGCGGCACGGCCCGGCGGACGCGTTGGGACACGGCGGCTCTGTGGCTCGGCGGACCCGCTGAGACAGGGCGGGTCTGTGGCCCGGCGGACGCGTTGGGATACGGCGGGTCTGCGGCCCGGCAGACGCGCAAGCGCACAGCAGCCACCCGAATGTCACCGCCTGCCCTTACTGTCGAGACATGGACGGCATCGCACCCGAGGCACGGCGGACCTACGAGGACGCTCCCCAGGCACACGAGAACCACGTGCCGCCCGTCGGCTACGAGGAGGCGGCCGTGGAGCGATGGGCCGCCGAGCCCGACAAACGCCCCGGGCGTACCGCCTTCCAGCGCGACCGCGCGCGCGTGCTGCACTCCGCGGCCCTCAGGAGGCTGGCCGGAAAGACCCAGGTGGTCACGCCGGACGAGCTCCCCCAGGTACCCGGCCCCGCTCGAACAGGGGGGACCCCCATCCAGGCCTGGGACGCCAGCCCCCGCACCCGGCTCACCCATTCGCTCGAATGCGCCCAGGTCGGCCGGGAGCTGGGCGCCGCCCTCGGCTGCGACCCCGACCTGGTGGAGGCGGCCTGCCTCTCCCACGACCTGGGCCACCCGCCCTTCGGCCACAACGGCGAACAGGCGCTGAACGAGTTCGCGGAGGACTGCGGCGGCTTCGAGGGCAACGCCCAGTCCCTGCGGCTGCTCACCCGCATCGAACCCAAACGCTTCGTCCCCGAGCCCGCCTCGGACGCCCTCGTCAGCGTCGGCCTCAACCTCACCCGCGCCGCCCTCGACGCCGCCACCAAGTACCCCTGGCCGCGCGGCGCCCACCCCACCGACCCGGCGTCACGGAAGTTCGGGGTCTACGAGGACGACCGGCCCGTCTTCGACTGGGTCCGCAAGGAGGCGCCCGGCACCCGTTCCTGCTTCGAGGCCCAGGTCATGGACTGGTCGGACGACGTGGCCTATTCGGTGCACGACGTCGAGGACGGCCTGCACGCCGGCCACATCGACCCCGGCTGCCTGCACTCCGAACCCGAACGGCAGACGGTGTTCGCCGTGGCCGTCGGCCGCTACGTCCCCGCCGGCACCGACCCGCAGGAGCTGGCGGAGGCCCTCGACCGGCTCCTGGACCAGGAGTGGTGGCCGCACGGCTACGACGGCTCGGCCGTCGCCCAGGCCCGCCTGAAGGACGCCACCAGCCAGCTCATCGGCCGCTTCTGCCTCGCCGCCGAGGGCGCCACCCGGCAGGCGTACGGCGGCGGCCCGCTCACCCGCTACGGCGCCGAACTCGTCGTGCCCAGAAGCACCCGAATGGAGTGCGCGGTGCTCAAGGCGGTCGCGGACCGGTACGTCATGCAGCGCGCCGAGCAGGAGCGGCTGCGGGCCGACCAGCGGATCGTGGTCGCCGAACTCGCCGAGGCGCTCACCCTCCGGGCCCCGGACGGTCTGGACCCGCAGTTCCGTGCCCTGTTCGACCAGGCGCCGGACGACCGCGCCCGCAAACGCGTGATCGTCGACCAGATCGCCTCCCTCACCGACGGCGCGGCCCGCTCGCTGCACGCCCGCCTGACGATGCGCTGATGACGGAGCACCCATGACCGAACACGCATGACACGGACACCGCTCTTACCGACACCCGTGATACCGGTGGGACCCAGGTAAACCCGAGCGGAACTCAAGGTGACCCTCCGTGGCCTGATCGGGCCACTCCCTCTTCCCCCATCACGCTGCGTGCGGGACGCTCGCATGTGGCGGCACCCTTACGAGGAGGCATCAAGTGGTCGACGCGGATCAGACATTCGTCATCGTCGGAGGAGGCCTGGCCGGCGCCAAGGCGGCCGAGACCCTCCGCGCGGAGGGCTTCAGCGGCCGCGTGATCCTCATCTGCGACGAGCGCGACCACCCCTACGAGCGCCCGCCGCTGTCCAAGGGCTACCTGCTGGGCAAGGAGGAGCGCGACAGCGTCTTCGTGCACGAGCCCGCCTGGTACGCGCAGAATGACGTCGAACTGCACCTCGGCCAGACGGTCGTGTCGATCGACCGCGCCGCGAAGACCGTCCGCTACGGCGACGACGGCACCCTCGTCCGCTACGACAAGCTGCTGCTGGCCACCGGCGCCGAACCACGCCGCCTGGACATCCCGGGCACCGGCCTCGCGGGCGTCCACCATCTGCGCCGCCTCGCCCACGCCGAGCGCCTCAAGGGCGTCCTGACCCACCTCGGCCGCGACAACGGCCACATCGTCATCGCGGGCGGCGGATGGATCGGCCTGGAGGTCGCGGCCGCGGCCCGCGAGTACGGCGCCGAGGTCACCATCGTCGAGCCCCACCCGACCCCGCTGCACGCCGTCCTCGGCCCGGAGCTCGGCCAGCTCTTCACCGAGCTGCACCGCGACCACGGCGTCCGCTTCCACTTCGGCGCCCGGCTGACCGAGATCGTCGGGCAGGACGGCGTGGTGCTCGCCGCCCGCACCGACGACGGCGAGGAACACCCCTGCCACGACGTACTCGCCGCGATCGGCGCCGCGCCGAGGATCTCCCTCGCGGAGTCGGCCGGGCTGGAACTGGCCGACCGCGCGCACGGCGGCGGCATCGCGGTGGACGAACAGCTGCGCACCTCCGACCCCGACATCTACGCGGCCGGCGACGTGGCGTCCTTCCCGCACGGGCTGTTCGACACGCGGCTGCGCGTCGAGCACTGGGCCAACGCGCTGAACGGCGGACCGGCCGCGGCGCGGGCGATGCTGGGCCGGGACGTCACCTACGACCGCCTGCCCTACTTCTTCTCCGACCAGTACGACCTGGGGATGGAGTACAGCGGGTGGGCGCCGCCGGGGGCGTACGACGAAGTGGTGATCCGGGGGGACGCCGGGAAGAGGGAGTTCATCGCGTTCTGGACGAAGGAGGGGCGGATTCTGGCCGGGATGAACGTGAATGTGTGGGACGTCACGGAGCCGGTCCAGCGGCTGATCCGGTCGGGGGTCCCCGTCGACACGAACGCGCTGGCCGATCCTTCCGTGCCGCTGGAGAGCCTGGCGACGTGAAGCAGGGCACTTCTCGGCCGACGTCCGCTGTCACAGTGCCCCCGTAGAATTCACGCGTGGCAGGACGGATCAACGACGAGGACGTGAAGGCGGTACGGGACGCGGTCCCGATCGACGCCGTGGTGTCCGAGTACCTCCAGCTGCGCGGCGCGGGCGGGGGCAACCTCAAGGGCCTGTGCCCGTTCCACGACGAGAAGTCCCCGTCCTTCCAGGTCAGCCCCAGCAAGGGACTCTTCCACTGCTTCGGCTGCCAGGAGGGCGGCGACACCATCACGTTCGTGATGAAGATCGACCACCTCTCCTTCTCGGAGGCGGTCGAGCGGCTGGCCGCCCAGGCCGGCATCACCCTGCGCTACGAGGAGGGCGGGTACAACCCCGCCCACCAGCGCGGCGAGCGCATCCGTCTGGTCGAGGCGCACAAGCTGGCCGCCGAGTGGTACGCCGAGCAGCTCGCCTCCGGCAGCGAGGCGGAGACCGGGCGGGTCTTCCTCGCCGAGCGCGGTTTCGACCAGGCCGCGGCCGTCCACTTCGGGGTCGGCTACAGCCCCCAGGGCTGGGACCACCTCACCCGCTTCCTGCGCGGCAAGGGCTTCACCGACAAGGAGCTCGTCCTCTCCGGTCTCTCCCAGGAGGGCCGCCGCGGCCCCATCGACCGCTTCCGCGGCCGCCTGATGTGGCCGATCCGGGACATCGGCGGCGAGGTGGTGGGCTTCGGCGCCCGCAAGCTGTACGACGCCGACACGGGCCCGAAGTACCTCAACACCCCCGAGACCGCGCTCTACAAGAAGTCCCAGGTCCTGTACGGCATCGACCTGGCCAAGAAGGACATCGCCAAGGCCTCCCGTGCCGTCGTCGTCGAGGGCTACACGGACGTCATGGCCTGCCACCTGGCCGGCGTGACCACGGCGATCGCGACCTGCGGCACCGCCTTCGGCGGCGACCACATCAAGATCCTCCGGCGCCTGCTGATGGACAACGGCTCGGCCCGCGTGATCTTCACCTTCGACGGCGACGCGGCCGGCCAGAAGGCGGCCCTGCGCGCCTTCGAGGACGACCAGAAGTTCGCCGCCGAGACCTACATCGCGATCGCCCCGGACGGCATGGACCCCTGCGAGCTGCGCCTGGCCAAGGGGGACGAGGCGGTCGCCGACCTGGTCGAACCCCGCACGCCGCTCTTCGAGTTCGCGCTGCGCCAGATCGTGGCCCGGTACGACCTCGACACCCCGGCGGGCCGCGCGGCCGCGCTGGACGAGGCGGCGCCCATCGTCGCCCGGATCAAGAACAGCGGAGCGCAGCACGAGGTCGCGGTGCAGCTGGCCGGGCTGCTCGGCATCCTCGACACCCAGTTCGTGGTCAAGCGGGTGGCGCAGCTGGCCCGTTGGGCGCGCGAGCGCGGCGGGCGGGGCCCGGCGCCCGACCGGCAGCAGCGGCCGCCGCAGCCGGGTTACGCCGCCGTGCGGACCCCGGCCCGCGGCCCGGCGCTCAACCTGCGCAACCCGGTCTACGCCACCGAGCGGGAGCTGCTCAAACTCGCCCTCCAGCGGCCCGAACTGGTCTCCCCGGCCTTCGACGCGTACGGCGTCGACGAGTTCACCGCCCCGCCCTACGCCGCCGTACGCCAGGCGGTCCTCGACGCGGGCGGCGCGGAGTACGGCGTCCAGGACGCCCAGGAATACCTGGTCCGGGTCCGGGAGGCGGCCCCCGACGACACGGTCCGCGCGATGGTCACGGAGCTGGCCGTCGAGGCGATCCTGCTCCGCAGGGAAGTCGACGAGGCATACGCGGGCGCCCAGCTGGTGACGGTCCGCCGCCGTGCCGTGGAACGCCGCATCCGCGACCTCCAGAGCACCGTCGCCCGGCTCGGCATGGGCGGAGACCCGGCCCAACTGGCCGCCGTGCAGAACGAGTTGTGGATCCTTCAGCAGTACGACCAGGCTCTGCGGGAGCGCGGCACGGCGGCGCTGTAGGGGCCGAGGCCCTGGGGGGTCCTCAGCCCTGCGGCCGCTGCTCGGGCCGCTGCTCCTGGAGCGCTGCCACGGCCCGGTCGGAGTTCACGGCGAGGTGCCGCGTGGCGGCCTGCTGCTCAGCGACCTCGTCCATCCGCGCTTCGAGCGCCTCAAGACGCCGCCGCAGCTCCTCCGTCTCTCCCTGTCCCCGTCCGCCAGTCCGACGGTCAAACGATCTGAGTAACCGCCCGGTCACGGAACGATCGCAAAAAGTCACCGCACGCCCCTCGTGGCGGTGATGTGTCGTACTCCACACTGGGTCCGGTGCCTGAGTCCTCGGAGCGCGGCCGATCCGTCCCCCACGGGTCCGACATCCCCGCGGTTCCGCTCATCGCGTACAGGACGGACAGCGGCGTGGCCGCCGACTCCGCCCCCCGAGTACCGCTGCCGCACACCTCAGCAGCGATCATCCTGGAGGTCGCCCCCGTGCAGACCCAGACCCTCACCCAGACCGACATCACCACCGACCTCGGCATCGCCGGACCGGACGCGGAGAACGACGTCATCGCGGCCGTACCCCCGCAGATCCGGGTCGCGCACCACCCCGAGACGGAGCCGCACGGCGCGCCCGATCCCGGGGACCCGTCGGCCGGCGCGCCGGAGAGCGCCGACCCCGCCGACCCCGCGGACGCGCCCGTACCCGTCGAACCCGCCCCCGCCCGTACCGAGTCCAGCGGCCCCTCCTCGGACCTGTTCCGTCAGTATCTGCGGGAGATCGGCCGCATCCCGCTGCTCACCGCCGCCGAGGAGGTCGAACTCGCCCGCCGGGTCGAGGCCGGCCTGTTCGCCGAGGACAAGCTGAGCTCCACCCCGGACCTGGACAGCCTGCTCGCCGGCGACCTCGACAAGCTCGTCGTCATGGGGCGGATGGCCAAGCGCCGGCTCATCGAGGCGAACCTCCGGCTCGTGGTGTCCGTCGCCAAGCGGTACGTCGGACGCGGGCTGACCATGCTGGACCTGGTGCAGGAGGGCAACCTCGGCCTCATCCGGGCGGTGGAGAAGTTCGACTACGCCCGCGGCTACAAGTTCTCCACCTACGCCACCTGGTGGATCCGCCAGGCCATGTCCCGTGCCCTCGCCGACCAGGCCCGCACCATCCGGGTGCCGGTCCACGTCGTCGAACTCATCAACCGGGTCGTGCGCGTGCAGCGCCGGATGCTGCAGGAACGCGGCTACGAGCCGACCCCCGATGAGGTCGCCGCCCACCTCGAGCTGCCCCCCGAGCGGGTCAGCGAGGTGCTGCGCCTGGCCCAGGAGCCGGTCTCGCTGCACGCCCCGGTGGGGGAGGAGGACGATGTCGCCCTCGGCGACCTGATCGAGGACGGCGACGCGGCCTCGCCGGTGGAGTCGGCGGCGTTCCTGCTGCTCCGGGAGCACCTGGAAGCGGTGCTGTCGACACTGGGCGAACGGGAACGGAAGGTCGTCCAGCTGCGGTACGGGCTGGTGGACGGCCGTCCGCGCACGCTGGAGGAGATAGGGCGCATCTTCGGCGTGACCCGCGAGCGGATCCGGCAGATCGAGTCCAAGACCCTCAGCAAGCTGCGCGACCACGCCTTCGCCGACCAGCTCAGGGGCTACCTGGACTGAACGGGGGGCCGCTCACCCCGGGCGAGCGGCCCCCCGTGCGGCCGGCCGTGCCTGCGACCGTTGCCCGCAGCCCTAGTCGACCTCGGCGACCGCCTGCGCGAACTGCGCCTTGTACAGGCGCGCGTACGCCCCGTCGGCCGCGAGCAGCTCGTCGTGGGCGCCCTGCTCGACGATGGATCCGTTCTCCATGACGAGGATCGTGTCCGCGTCCCGGATCGTGGAGAGCCGGTGCGCGATGACGAACGACGTCCTGCCGTGCTGGAGTTTGGCCATCGCCTTCTGGATCAGCACCTCGGTACGGGTGTCCACCGAGCTCGTCGCCTCGTCGAGGACGAGGATCACCGGGTCCGACAGGAACGCCCGCGCGATGGTGACGAGCTGCTTCTCACCGGCGCTGACCCCGGAACCCTCGTCGTCGATCACGGTGTCGTAGCCGTCGGGCAGCGTGCGGATGAACCGGTCGGCGTGCGCGGCCCGCGCCGCCTCCTCGATCTCACCGCGGGTGACCTCGCGCGAGGCGCCGTAGGCGATGTTCTCCGCGATCGTGCCGCCGAACAGCCAGGTGTCCTGCAGCACCATGCCGATGGCGGACCGGAGTTCGTCCCGCGACATCCTCGCGATGTCCACACCGTCGAGCGTGATGCGCCCGCCCGAGACGTCGTAGAACCGCATGAGCAGGTTGACCAGCGTGGTCTTGCCCGCGCCCGTCGGACCCACGATCGCGACCGTGTGGCCGGGCTCGGCCTTCAGCGACAGGTCCTCGATCAGCGGCTTGTCGGGGTCGTAGCGGAACGACACGTGCTCCAGCGCGACCCGCCCACGCAGTTCCTCCGGCCGCTCGCCCGGCACCGGATCGGCCTCCTGCTCCTCCGCGTCCAGGAGTTCGAAGATCCGCTCGGCCGAGGCGACGCCCGACTGCACCAGGTTCGCCATCGAGGCGACCTGGGTCAGCGGCATCGAGAACTGCCGCGAGTACTGGATGAAGGCCTGCACATCACCGATGGACAGCGCGCCGGACGCGACCCGCAGGCCGCCGACGACCGCCACCAGCACATAGTTGATGTTCGACACGAACATCATCAGCGGCTGCATGACCCCGCTGTTGAACTGCGCCCGGAACCCGGCCTCGTACAGCGACTCGTTCTGCTCGGCGAACTGCTGCGCCGACTCCTGCTGCCGCCCGAACACCTTCACCAGGGTGTGCCCGGTGTACATCTCCTCGATGTGCGCGTTGAGTTTGCCGGTGGAGCGCCACTGCTGCACGAAGTGCGGCTGCGACCGCTTGCCGACGCGGGTGGCGACGACGAACGACAGTGGCACGGTCACCAGGGCGACCAGTGCCAGCAGCCAGGAGACGTAGAACATCATGATCAGCACGCCGATGATGGTCAGCACCGAGTTGATGAGCTGGCCCATCGACTGCTGGAGCGTCTGCCCGATGTTGTCGATGTCGTTGGTGGCCCGGCTGAGCACCTCGCCGCGCTGACGCTTGTCGAAGTACGACAGCGGCAGCCGGGACAGCTTCGTCTGCACGTCCTCGCGCATCCGGAACATGGTGCGGTTCACGGACCGGTTGACCAGCCTTGTCGCCACCGCCATCAGCAGCCCGGCGGCCATGAACGTGGCGAGCGCCAGGAGCAGGACGTTCCCGACGGAGCCGAAGTCGATGCCCTGGCCCGGCGTGAAGTCCGTGCCCTTCAGCATGTCGGCGACGGAGCCCTGCCCCCGCTCGCGCATGGCCTGCAGGACCTGGTCCTTGGTGGGCCCGGACGGCATCCGCCGTCCGATGAGCCCGGCGAAGACCAGGTCGGTCGCCCGGCCGAGGATCTTGGGGCCGAGCACCGACAGGCCCACGCTCACCACGACGCAGAGCAGCAGCGCGCCGATGGTGAGGCGTTCCGGCCGGAACTGCGCGATCAGCCGCTTGCCCGAGTTCTTGAAGTCCATCGAGCGGTTTTCGGGGCCGCCCCCGGCCATCATGCGCCCCATGGGCCCTGCCATCAGGCGGCCTCCGCTTCCGTCAGCTGGGAGAGCACGATCTCCCGGTAGGTCTCGTTGTCCGCCATGAGTTCGTGATGGCGTCCGGTGCCGACGACCCGCCCCTCGTCGAGGACGACGATCCGGTCTGCGTCCCGGATGGTCGCCACGCGCTGGGCGACGATGACGACGGTCGCCTCGGCGGTCTCGTCGGCGAGCGCCGCGCGCAGGGCCGCGTCGGTGGCGTAGTCGAGGGCGGAGAAGGAGTCGTCGAAGAGGTAGATCTCCGGGCGCTGCACCAGGGTGCGGGCGATGGCCAGACGCTGGCGCTGGCCGCCGGAGACGTTGGTGCCGCCCTGCGCGATGGGCGCGTCGAGGCCGCCCTCCAGCTTCGACACGAACTCCTTGGCCTGCGCCACCTCCAGCGCGTGCCACAGTTCCTCGTCGGTGGCGTCCGGATTGCCGTAGCGCAGGTTGGTCGCCACCGTGCCCGCGAACAGGTACGGCTTCTGCGGCACCAGACCGACGGTCCGGGCCAGCAGCCGCGGCTCGACGGTCTGTACGTCCACGCCGTCGACCAGCACCTCGCCGTCGGTGGCGTCGAACAGGCGGGGCACCAGCCCCAGTAGGGTGGACTTGCCGCTGCCGGTCGAGCCGATGACGGCGGTCGTCTCGCCGGGCCGGGCCACCAGGTCGATGGCCTTGAGCACCGGCTCCTCCGCCCCCGGATAGCGGAAACCGGCGCCGCGGATCTCCAGGTGACCGTGGCGGCGCAGCTCCGTGACGGGCGCGAGCGGCGGTACGACGCTGGAGTCGGTGTCGAGGACCTCCTGGATGCGCTCGGCGCAGACCTCCGCCCGCGGCACCATCATGAACATGAAGGTGGCCATCATCACGGACATCACGATCTGCATCAGGTAGGCGAGGAACGCGGTCAGGTCGCCGATCTGCATCCCGCCGCTGTCGATGCGGTGGGCGCCGAACCAGACCACCGCGATGGACGACAGGTTCACCACCGTCATGACGATCGGGAACATCAGCGCGAGCAGCCGTCCGGTGGCCAGGGCCATCTCGGTCAGGTCGGTGTTGCTCTTGCGGAAGCGGTCCTTCTCGTAGTCGTCGCGGACGAAGGCGCGGATCACGCGGTTGCCGGTGATCTGCTCGCGCAGCACGCGGTTCACCGTGTCCAGGCGTACCTGCATGGAACGGAACAGCGGACGCAGCCGGCGCACGATCAGGGTGACGCAGATGCCGAGCACGGGGACGACCGCGACCAGCACCGCGGACAGCGGCACGTCCAGGCCGAGGGCCAGGACGATTCCGCCCACACACATGATGGGCGCCGACACCATGAGCGTGAACGTCATCAGGGCCAGCATCTGGACCTGCTGGACGTCGTTGGTCGTCCGGGTGATGAGGGACGGCGCGCCGAAGTGGCCGACCTCGCGGGACGAGAAGGACTGCACGCGGTCGAAGACGGCGGCCCGGACGTCCCGTCCGAGGGCGGAGGCGGTCCGGGCACCGTAGTACACGGCGCCGATGTTGCAGACGACCTGCGCCAGCGAGATGCAGATCATCAGGGCGCCGAAGGTGAGGATGTAACCGGTGTCACCCTTCACGACACCGTTGTCGATGATGTGCGCGTTCAGGGTGGGCAGGTAGAGGGTGGCGCAGGTCTGCAGGAACTGCAGCAGCACCAGCAGGGCTATGGGTTTTCGGTAGGGCCTGAGATAGGTCCGTAGAAGTCGTATGAGCACGCTGCGTCTCTCGGGGTCGGCGGTGGGGGCGGTCGATGTCCCCTGGCCCCTATCGTCGAACACTCCACCCGTGTTACCTCAACCGATTAACCCGACAGCGGGCCAACGACCGACGGCCCGTCAGCCGTCGGCCCTAGGTCTCGTCACCCCCAAATGCCCCCGTACGGGTGACTGTTCCGCCTCCACCCTTTGCGGAATGGGAGTTATGCCCGGAATGCCCCCGGGTGGGTCTGCTCGCGCACGGACACGTACTGCTGGCGCACCGCCTGGCCCACCGCCAGTTCCTCGCCGGGTTCCAGGACCTGGGCGACCGCGCCCTGCCAGGCCGGCGGAGTGCGCGGGTCGAGGGCGCCCTGGGAGACGCCGAGCGCCCAGGCCGCCTGGCGGGCCGCACCGATCGCGGCGTAGTCCGCCGGCTGCGGCACGACGACCTGCACGCCGAACAGCGAGGGCGCAGCGGCCTGCACGGCGGGCAGCTCCGCGGCCGGCCCGAGCAGGAAGATGCGCCGCACCTCCACGCCGCGGCCGCGCAGCACGTCGAGGGCGTCCGCGAGCCCGCACAGCATGCCCTCGAACGCGGCCCGCGCCAGATGCTCCGGCTTCATCGACTCGCGCCGCAGACCGGCGAGCGTCCCGGCGGTGTGCGGCAGGCTGGGGGTCCGCTCGCCCTCCAGGTAGGGCAGCAGGACCAGGCCGTGCGACCCCGGTGTCGACTTCATCGCCAGGTCGGACAGGCTCTCCAGGTCGGACAGCCCCAGCAGTTCGGCGGTGCCGCGCAGGGCCCGTACGGCGTTCAGCGTGGTGACGACCGGCAGGTGCATGCCGGTCGCGTCGGCGAGCGAGGTGATCATCCCGGTCTGGTCGACGAGCGCCTCGGGGTGGACGGCCATCACGGACCCGGAGGCGCCGAGCGAGACGACGGCGTCACCGAACCCGAGCCCGAGCCCGAACGCGGCGGCCATGGTCTCCCCGGTCCCGGCGGAGATCAGCAGCCCCTCCGGAGTCGTGCCGGCCGCCTCGGCGGGCCCGATCACCTCGGGCAGCATGGCCTGGTGACCGAGCGCCAGCTCGACGAGGTCGGGCCGGTAGGCGCCGGTGGCGGCGGACCAGTACCCGGTCCCGGAGGCGCCGCCGCGGTCGGTGGTCCGTCTGGCCGGCCGGCCGAGCAGCTGCCACACGAGCCAGTCGTGCGCCTGCATCAGCACGGCGGCGCGCAGGGCGGCGTCGGGTTCGCTCTTGGCGAGCCAGCGCAGCTTGGTCACCGGCTGCGCGGCCTGCGGCACGCTGCCGACCGCCTGGGCCCAGGCCTCACGTCCGCCGAGCGCGTCGATCAGGTCGGCTGCGGCGACCTGGGCGCGCCGGTCGCCGCCGACCAGCGCCGGCCGCACGGTGTTGCCCTGGGTGTCGAGCGGGATCAGCGCGTTCTGCTGCGCGGAGACACCGATGGCCTGCACGCCTTCCAGCAGCCCGCCGCCCGCGGCCTCCCCCAGCGACAGCAGCCAGGCCTGCGGGTCGACATCGGAGGGGCGGCCCTTGCCTTCGGGGTTCTCCACCGGATGCGGCGCATACCCCTGCCTGAGCACGGCTCCGGTGTCCGTGTCGCAGACGACGATGCGAGTGAAATCGGGCGAGCTGTCCAACCCGGCGACTATCCCCATGGCGAAAATTCTGCCGCATCGCCGCGCCTGCTTTGGCCGTGGCCGGTCAAGGGGGTCGGGCTGCTGGTGGTACCGGCGGGTCCGGGGCCGTCGTGGGCGGGGGCGCGGCTCCCCGCGCCCCCGGGTGGGAACAGCGATCGCCGCCGCAACGGTGCCGCTTGGGCAACGCTGGTGATGAACACACCTAGGTGTTGCTGGTGCCCCAGTCGTCCTCGCCGGTGCCGGTCCGCTCGCGCAGGGAACGCACGCGCTGGCTCACCGAGTCGGGCACGTGGTCGCCCACCTTCTCGCTCACCGCGTGGTAGGCCTTGCCGGCGAACTCGCGGCCCTGCTGTGCCGCCGTCTCGGCGGTGTTGCGCACCGCGGGGTTCTGCGCGACCTGGCGCGCGGACTTCTTCAGCTGTTCGTAGCGCTCGCGTCCGGCCCTCGTGCCCAGCACGTAACCCAGAGCGAGCCCAGCGATGAACGCGAGCCGGTAGCGCATGGTGGCCACCCTTCCCTTGCGTCGAGGTCGGAGCGGGGGGGTACCGATTGGCGGAGCACCCCCCTGCTTGCGCTAATGTATGTGTCGCAGCGAGCGCGCGCCCCCTGGCGGATACCCAGGTGGGTACGTTCGATGCAACGAGGCATTCCTCCGTAGCTCAATTGGCAGAGCAGCCGGCTGTTAACCGGCAGGTTACTGGTTCGAGTCCAGTCGGGGGAGCTCGGTCCTCCGTAGCTCAATTGGCAGAGCAGCCGGCTGTTAACCGGCAGGTTACTGGTTCGAGTCCAGTCGGGGGAGCATGCTGAACAAGGGCCCTTCGGGGTCCTTTTTCATGTCCCGGGGAACCGCCGCGCCCGCGTCGAAGTCCTCAAGGTCATGAAGGGCCGCGGTAAGCCGACCATGGCGAAGCAGGAGATCGTATGAGCGGCTATGCTGCGGCAGACGGCGCGCACACATGTACGCGACGCGCCGTAACGGGGCGGTAGCTCAGCCGGTTAGAGCAGCGGACTCATAATCCGTCGGCCGTGGGTTCGAGTCCCACCCGCCCCACCCAGGCTCCTCCCAGGAGAACCGTTTCTACCTGCGGAAACGTGAGAATGGGGGTCACCACTTCAGAGTGGCGACCCCCATTCATACGTTCAGACCAAGATCCAGGGGACGCGCAGGGGACACGGTCAGGCGACATGCGAGTCATAGCCGGAATTGGCCGTATCGCCTGATTGGCGCCGTGGGTGGAAGGCCTCGGCTCTGGGCTGCCTCTTCCGTACGCCGGGGCGCCGCAGTTCCGGGGCGGGCATATCGGCGGTCGGCGCGTTCGCACTGGAGCGCCCGCACTCCGCTGCCGGCTCGGCCCACCGCTACGAACGGGACGAGCAGTTGGGTGCTCTCCGTCGGCGGCGTCGCCACGCTTTGCGGGCCGGTGATGGTTCTTCGGACCGAGTCAGTAGTGGTATCGAGGGACCGAGTCAGTAGTGGTATCGAGCCTGGACGATGATCAACTCATCGTCGGTCGGCTTGTACACGAGTCGGTGCGTGTCGTCGATTCTCCGAGACCGGTAGCCCGACAGGTCACCCTTCAGGGGCTCCGGCTTGCCGATGCCCTTGAAGGGATCGCGCATGGTGTCGTCGATCAGCTTGTTGATGCGCTTGACCATCTTGCGGTCACTCTCGGCCCAGTAGGTGTAGTCCTCCCAGGCGTGGGACGTGAACGAGATCTTCACGCACGCTCCGCGTCGGGGTCGATCAGCGCGCGATTCCGGGCCTTGCCGGCCTCTGCCTCGGCGATGGAGTCGAGCAGGCGGCGGGCGTTCTTGGGGGAGCGCAGGAGGTGCACTGTCTCGGTCCATGAGCTGAAGTCCTCTTCGGACATGAGCACGGCGTTCCCCTTGCGGGAAGTGATGTGAACCGGAGCGTGATCCTCGTTGACCTGCTCGATCAGCGGGAACAGGTTCTGACGCGCCTCGCTGGCGGTGATGGACATGCTTGCTGCCCCCTTTCTCGACTTGTACAAGATATAGTACGAGTCTTGGTCGTGTCCACAGATCCCGGCGCGTCCGCTGGAGTGGTGTATCGAAGCCACTCGGTGGTCTCGTTTGCGGCTATGCAGTGGGTTCGGCGGGCAGGGCGGCCTGTCTCGCCGTTTCCTGTCCCGATCGGGTAGAGGCGGCCCTTGGCCGGCAAAGTCAAGTCCCATGTAGCGGGGGCCTCCACCCA
This sequence comes from Streptomyces sp. NPDC046197, assembly GCF_040646295.1. Classification (NCBI taxonomy): domain Bacteria; kingdom Bacillati; phylum Actinomycetota; class Actinomycetes; order Kitasatosporales; family Streptomycetaceae; genus Streptomyces; species Streptomyces sp. NPDC046197. Next base: position 142,095 of record NZ_JBEYZY010000015.1, read on the forward strand.
CTCGTCGTTCAGCTCGGTCGGCACCGCGCCTTCCGCGGTTGAATACCGGTGTGGCACGGAAAGTGGTGGGATTCGACGAGGACGATCTGAGGGCGCTGGCCGGGGCTCGGTCCTTCGAGCGGGGGCTGGGGTATCTGGACGCGGTGAGCGGTCTGGAGGTGGGGGAGGACTCGGTCACCGCCGTGGTGCACGGTACGGATGTCTACGAGGTGGAGCTCACCCTCGGCGGCGAGGAGGGGATCTCGGGATGGTGCGACTGCCCGTACGGACGGGAGGCCAACTTCTGCAAGCACTGTGTGGCGGTCGGGCTGACCGTGCTGCGGCGGGCGAAGGCGATCCCGCATCAGCAAGCCGCGGCACGGGCGCGGTCTTCCGCCCTGGAGGTGTGGCTTTCGGCGCTGTCAGGTGACGAACTCCTGGCGCTGGTGCGGGAGCAGGTCGCTGAGGACCGGGAACTACGTCGGCGTTTGGAGCTGCGGGCAGCCGCTGCTCGTTCCGACCTCGGTACGGTCCGGGATCGGATCATCGCCCTGATCGATCCACGGCCGTTCGCCCGGTACGGGTACATCGAGTACGCGGATGCCTCCGGGTATGCGCGACAAGTCGCCGAGGCGGCGGGCGCCCTGCGCGCCTTGACCGCCGACGGGCAGGCGGCACAGGCGGTCGGTCTGGCCGAGGAGGCGATCCGGGTGTTGGGGGAGGCTTACGGGGAGATCGACGACTCCGATGGCGTGGTCGGGGAGGCCGCCGCCGCGGTGGCCGAGGTCCATGTGGAGGCCTGCGGGGTCGCCCGCCCCGATCCGGATCGGTTGGCCGAGTGGCTGGTCGGCACGGTGCTCGACGACAGCAACGACGTGACCGACCTGGATCCGCTCGACTATGCCGACGTGCTGGGGCCGAGCGGACTGGCCCGCACGCGGCAGCTGACGGCCGAGGCGCTGAGGCGCAGGCCGTCCGGCTGGGCGGAGCGGTACCTGATGGAACGTCTGATCAAGGCAGCGGGTGACGTCGACGCGCTGGTCGCCCTGCATGCGCAGGACCTCGACCCGTCCGGTGCCACTCATCTGCGTATCGCCGAGGAGCTGGAATCGGCGGGACGTGTGGACGAGGCGCTCGCCTGGGCGGAGCGCGGACTGCGAGAGTGCGCCGCCGAGGCATACATCGATGGCCGCCTGGTCGACTACGTGTGCGCGCGGTACGCGCAGACGGGGCGGGCGGCCGACGCGGTCGCGGTGCGCCGGGACCCGTTCCGTCTCGAGCGGTCCCTGGCCGCCTACCGGCAGCTGCGCTCCGCCGCCCGGGCTGCGGACTGCTGGGAGGCCGAGCGCGCGGCGGCGCTGGCCACCTTGGAGGAGGACGCCCGTCGTGCGCGCGGCGGCCGGTACGGCGGGCCCCTGCTGATCGACGCGTTGCTCGACGACGGCGACCTGGACGCCGCCTGGCGGGAGGCCGCCGGCCGCGCCGACGACCGGCAGTGGGCGCAGCTCGCCGATCTGTCGCGCGAGACGCGCCCGGCCGATGCGCTCGGCGTGTACCTGCGGCTGGTCGAGCGGTCGAAGGAGCCGACGGGTGACCGCGCCTACGAGCACCTGGCGCGGCTGCTCCAGGCTGCCCGTGACTGCCATCGCGCGCTGGGGACCGAGGACGCGTTCACCCTGTTTCTCGCCGACCTGCGGGTGGAACTGAAGCGCAGGCGGAAGCTGATGAGCATCCTTGACCGGCACGGGCTGTGAAGGGGCTCCGGCAGAGGCCTCATCGGCGATGGGAGAACGACCGGGACAGGGGCCGGCTCTCCCCGTCGGAAGGCAATTCAGCTGCCGGAGGGTGGTGAAAGGGGGCCACCCCATTACTCGACCTGGGCTGATGCAGCTCGACGTCCCCCAGTTCCCCTCACGGGGGGCTCTGCGGACCGTCAGGGGACACGCAGGGGACGGAAGGACCCGGAAAAATCAGGAAGGCCGACGCGGAGCCCGAACGGCAGAGTGCTCCTGACCTGCGGTTGTAGGAAAGACGAGGTAAGAGCCGGGACGGATCGGAAGATCCGGAAAGGACTCATAATCCGTCGGCCGTGGGTTCGAGTCCCACCCGCCCCACCACAGTGGGTCGGTGCAGGAACGTTTTCACCTGCACCGACTCTGCGGCCTCCAGCCCGGCGACGCGCGGAACGACACGCCGAAGATCGTGGTGCAGCTCCAGGCGGGCGTCTGCCCCCAGCGTTCACGGGCGGCACGCAGGTCGCGTTGGACTTCTGAGGGCGGGTCCGAGCCCCCCGTACACGGTGCGCACCGGCACGCTCCACGGAGCACCGGTGCGCACCTCCCGCGGGCGGGGCGGGCTCGAAGGTCAGTCCGCGCGCGGCTGGTCGGTGCCGAGCAGCCTGGCCAGAGCGTGTCGGGTCCGGGCAGGTGCGGTGGTGTCACCGAACAGCTGGATCGACTGATTGAGGTTCAGGTACAGGCCGACCAGCTCGAACACGATCTGCTCGGGGTCGGCGCCCGACGGGAGTTCGCCGGCCTCGACCGCGTACCTCAACTCGCTGACCAGGCGGCGTCGCCAGACGGTGAGCAGGCGTGCGACGGTGTCGCGGACGGGACCGGTGTGGCCGTCGAACTCGACCGAGGCCGCGGTGAACAGACATCCTCCGGGGAACTCGGCGCGCTCGGTGTCCAGGAAGGCGATCCACGCTTCGCACACGGCCTGAAGCCGGGTCAGGCCGGGCGGCAGAGCCGCAGCCGGCTCCCACACCAGCGACGTGAACATCGCCGATGCCCGCTCCAGAGCCGCCAGTTGGAGTGCCTCCTTCGTTCCGAAGTGGCCGAGCACCCCTGCCTTGCTCATGGACAGATCGATGGCGAGGCGCCCGATCGTCAGGCCGGCCAGACCGTCCACCGAGGCGATCGCGACACTGCGATCGATGATCCGCTGCCGGGTCCGGCGGGATTCCGCGATGGTGTTGCGTGGACTCATTCAGCCATGGTAGCCGACCGTCCTCAATATAGCGTCCGACCGTTCGGATGCTATATTCGCCGGGACTGCCGTCGACTCGAGGAGAGCCGCCATGCCGGGAGCCCGCATCGCCGCGCTCGGGCACTACCAGCCCGCGCGCGTCCTGACCAACGATGACCTGGCCAGGATGGTGGACACCAGCGATGCCTGGATCCGTCGGCGCACGGGGATCGCCACGCGCCGTATCGCCGACGACGAGTCCGTCGTCGACATGGCCGCGGCCGCCGCGGGCAAGGCTCTTGCCGACTCGGGGCTGGAGCCGCAGGACATTGGGATGATCACGGTGGCGACGTGCTCGGCGATCGACCGTTGCCCCTCCACGGCGGCCCAGGTGGCGGCCCGCCTGGGTATTCCCTCCGCCGTCGCCTTCGATCTCAACAACGGATGTGCGGGCTTCTGCACGGCCCTGGCCACCGTCAGCCACTCGCTGCGCGCCGGTGCTGCCCGCCACGCCCTGGTGATCGGTGTCGAGAAGATGTCCGACGTGACCGACTGGACCGATCGCGCCAGTTGCATCCTGCTCGGCGATGGTGCGGGTGCCGCCGTGGTCAGCGCGTCGGACGCCGGTGCCGACGCCGACGGCATCGGTCCCGTCGTCTGGGGGTCGGACCCCAGCCGCTCCAGCGCCGTACGGCTGGTCGACGACTGGCAGCCGCGTTTTTCCCAGGACGGCCAGACGGTCTTCCGCTGGGCCACCACCGAACTGGCTCCGCTCGCCCTCGAAGCCTGCGCGCGAGCCGGCATCGAGCCGTCCGACCTCTCGGCCGTCGTCACCCACCAGGCCAATCTCCGCATCATCGAGTCGCTGGTGCAACAGCTCGGCCTGCCGGAGAACGTCGTGGTCGCCCGGGACGTGGTGAACTCCGGCAACACCTCGGCCGCGTCCATTCCGCTGGCCCTGTCCAAGATGGTCGAAGGCCTGGAGGTACCGTCCGGCGGCCGGGTGCTGCTGTTCAGCTTCGGCGGCGGGCTGTCCTGGGCGGGGCAGGTGGTCACCTGCCCGTAGGGAAGGACTGGTGAGCGCCTGCCCGTAGGGGGACTTGTTACGCGAGTCCCCCCGTCCTGGGAGGACAGCGGCCGCCCCGGCGGTGCACGGGCCCGGCCGGCCCCTCGCACGCCCCGCCACCTCGGGCCGCTCTCCGGCAGGGCTGGGCCGGTGGTCCCTCACACACGGCCGGCGCCCGGCCCAGCATGGAGGGTGTTCCCCTCCACTGGTCGAAGGGCGGGCCGGCTCATGTACCCGAACGATGGCTTCCGTGAACTGGGCCGACAGGAGTGCCTGCGCTTGCTGGCCACGGTGCCTGTCGGCCGTGTCGTCTTCACGCGGCAGGCCCTGCCCGCGGTGCTGCCCGTGAACTTCCGTGTGGACGAGGACGGGGCGGTGCTGCTGCGCACCTGCGCCGCCTCGGAACTGGCTCGCGCGGTCGACGGCGCGGTCGTCGCCTTCGAGGCGGACACGGTCGACGCGGACACCCACTCCGGCTGGAGCGTCGTAGTGACCGGCCGGGCCGCCCTCGTCACCGACCAGGCCGAACTCACACGCCTGGAACGGACTGGCCTCCGTTCCTGGGCCCCCTCTCCTCAGCAGGTCTTCGTGCGTATCGAGCCCGATCTGGTCACCGGGCGTGAGCTCGCCGGCGGGCACACGATCTACGGCTTGCACGTCCCCGCCTGACCAGCGGCGCCGCCACCCCGCCACGGACCGAACGGCCCTCCGGCGAGGGGCCGGACGGCGTGGAGGCAGGTTCTGCCCCCGTCCTCGTCCCCGGCCGGACCGACGCCCCGTCCGCCGTGGACGGCCTCGGCGCCTTCTCCCGTCCCTCCGCGACCGCCCGTCCCTCCGTGACCGCCCGTCCCTCCGCGACCGCCCGCCCCTCCGCGACCGCCCGCCCCTGGGGCCGCCCGGCCACGACACCGGGACCAGTGGCCCCTCCAGCCTCAAGTGGCTTGCGGCCAGACTGAGTTCGGATCGCAGAGGTCCGAGAAGGAGATCCGGCATGCCCCGCACCATCACCGCAGGCGTGGACGGCTCCCCCGGCAGTCTGGCCGCCGCCGACTGGGCTGCCCGGGAGGCCGTGCGCCGCGACGTCCCGCTGCGTCTGGTCCATGCCCTTCGGCGGCCCTCGTCGAGCGGTGGCGTGGACCGCGTGCTGCGAGAGGCCGAGGCGAGGATCGCGCGCCGCCACCCGGACCTGAGGATCAGCTCCGGCCGCGTTGCCGCGGAGCCGGTCTCCGCCCTGCTCATGGCCGCGGAGGACGCCGATCTGGTGGTGCTCGGCACGCGCGGTCCGAGCGGCGGCGCCGCGGGCTTCCTGGGCGGCTCGGTTGCCCTCGCGGTCGTGGCGCGCAGCCGACGGCCCGTCATCCTCGTGCGGCACGGACGCCCCCGGGACGAACACCAGCCCGGCACCCTTGACCCCGCACCGGAGAACACCGCGCTCCGCGATGTCGTCCTGGGCCTCGATCTGACGGATCCGCACGAGGCCGTGATCGAGTTCGCGTTCGACGCGGCCCTGCGCCGCGCGGCCGGCCTGCGCGTCGTCCACGGCTGGAGCCCGAAGCCGCACCCCCACGGCAAGGCCGGTCCTGCCGATGCCGGACGGCGGGCCGAGCCGGCCGGGGCCAGGGGAGGGCCCACAGTCTCCGAGGTGCTGAGTCCCTGGCGGGACAAGTTCCCCGGTGTCGAGGCGGCGGAGCAGGCCGTGATCGGCCTGGCCGGTTCGCATCTGACCGAGGCCTCGCACGACGCGTCCCTGGTCGTGATCGGCCGCACCGAACGCCGGCTGCCCCTCGGGGCGGCGATCGGCCCGGTCGCCCAGGCCGTGCTGGGTCACAGCGCGGCACCGGTGGCGGTGGTTCCGCACCACTGAGCCCACCGCCGCGGCCTGATCCGCGGTGATCCGGACGACATCCCCCTGGTCGTCGGCTGGTCGTCGGCTAGTCGTCGGTGACGAGGCGGATGCCGGTGATCAGGTCGGGGCGGATGCGCACGGCATAGTCCATGGTCTGCTTCACCCAGGGGCTGAGCAGTGCCTGGTAGCGGGCCAGCTCGTCCGGATCGGTCACCAGGTGGGCGTAACCGGTGACCACCACACTCCAGCCGAGGTGTGTGTCCGGGTCGATGGCGTCGGCCTCGTAGGCGACGACGACACCCGAGCCGTCGGCCTCCCGGGCGCGTGTGGTGAGGGCCGTGCCCTCGTGCGTGCGGATGACGATGTCGCCGTTGTCCAGAACGTGGTTCACCGGGCGCACGGTCGGCAGCGCATGGCGGGTGAAGACGATCCTGCCGAAGGACAGGCTGCCCAGCAGCCGCAGCGCTTCGTCACGGTCCAGCTCGATGCTCTGGCGGGGCCCGGCAGGAAGGGTCTGGGCGTTGTCGATGGTCATTGCGGGCTTTCGTGAGGATTCGTTGCTCACTGCGGTGGTGTCTCCGGCCGACGAGCCGGGATGTGAACCGGCGCCCGTCCGCGGCAGGGGGTCGGGCAGCAAGTCGGGGCAGAAGCCGCGGACGGGTCCGGTCAGGTCATTGGAACGGCGCCGGAGCTCCGCACGCCAGGGCCGTTCGGCCCTCCTCCGTGTCCGGCCGGCCCTGCGCACCACTCCCGCAGCAGGCCGTGCGCATGATCCGCTGCATGCCTTCGGGAGCCCCTGCGCCGTCGGTCAGGCCGAGGACAGGCTCTCCTCGCCCTTCGCGGGCACAGCGGCCGGTCGTGTCGCGCGGTCGGATCCGGTGAGCTCGAACTCCACGTCCACCACACCCTCGACGGCCCGCACCAGCCGCGCGGCCACCGGAACCAGGGATGTGTCCCGGGCGTTGCCGATGAGCTTGACGACGCCGTTGCGTACCTCCACCCGCACGGCCGGCGCCGACGCGGGGAAGAGGTACGCCACGACCTCGCGTCGCACCTCCCCGGCGATCTCCTCGTCGTCCCGCAGGAACACCTTCAGCAGGTCGGCGCGGCTGACGATGCCCTCGAGCATGCCCACCTCGTTGACGACGGGCAGTCGTTTGACCTTGGCGTGCGCCATCATCCGTGCGGCCTGGGCGAGGGTCGCGTTCGCCCGGACGGTGAGGGCGGGGGAGGTCATCAGGTCCTCGGCGGCGAGCCCGCCCGCCTTCGCCAGGTCGCCGAGGCGACGCAGCTGGGTGGCCCGGTCGGGGTCGCTGTCGCGGAACTCCTCCTTCGGCAGCAGGTCGGCCTCGGAGACGACGCCGACCACGCGGCCCTCGCCCTCGATGACGGGCAGGGCGCTGACCTTCCAGTCCTGCATCATCTGCACGATCTCCTTGAAGGCGGCCCGGCGGCCGACCGCGGCGACCGTGTGGGACATGACGTCGCTGACGACGTACGGGGTGCCCTGCATGGTGACTCCTTTGTCCTTTCGGCACGCTCAGACGGTGCTGCCGGCGCCGTACGGGGCGTAGAGGTCCAGCAGCCGGGTGCTGGCGGAACGCAGCCGGTGGGCGAGTACCTCGCCGACCCACTGGGTGACGGCCTGGCCGAGTGCCGGGTCGTCCCGGCACATGGAGCGGACGGCCGTGGCGTCGAACTCGTAGGCCCGTACCGGCGTCGTCGCCGTGGCACCCAGGTGCCACACGTGCGGTGCGAAGCACCAGGAGCAGCCGAGGAGTTCGTTGTGTCCGAGGGTTTCGATGACGGCGCTGCGCCGGCCCGGCACGTGTGTGTCGAGTTCGATGGAGCCGGTGCGGATGATCCAGAACTGGTCAGCGTGGGCACCCTCGTTGAAGATCCGTGTTCCCGGTGGGAAGGACACCTCCCGGGCCAGACGCATGAGCCGTTGCCGGTGGTCGGCGGGCAGCGCGCGCAGCATGCTCGGGGTGTTCATGGCCTGCCTCCCGTGCGGGGGTTCGAGGAACCTGGCAGCTTCAGGGTGGGGTGGCGGCCGGGAAAGGGGCGAGAGGCGTCCGGCCCCGGAGCGCGGGCCACCCGGCCCGGAACGGAATCGCCGGGTGTGCGAAGTCCCGGAGCCGGGGCGCAGTGCGGAGGCCGGAACACAGTGCGGAGGCCGGAACACAATGCGAGGCCGGGGCACAGTGCGGAGGCCGGGGCGGGCGGCCAACGGCCTCCTGGCGCGGCGGGTGCGGCCCGGCGGTCGGGGCTCCGGGGCGAGCGATGACGGCCGCCGCCCGTGTGCCCGCACGGGCGGCGGCCGTGGCACGGGCGTCGTGCCTCCCCAACACGCGGCCCGCGCGGATGCCCTCCTGGCTCATGGGGTCCCGGGGGAGAAGGCCCCACCTTGAACGAGCCGGAAGGACAGGGCACCGCAGCCCGGTGACGGGGTGTCTGGAGGGATGGGCTGCAGTTCCTCCTCCCATTCTCGAGCCGGACCCGTCGCCCGGAAGCGGCCAACAGACCCCATGCCGTGGGCCGAAGAGCCCCGTCGCGCGGCCGGCCGTCCCTGTCGCCCGGGTGCACTGGGGGCGGCCCTCCGGCACCGGGACCATCGGGCCGGTCGTGGGGCCGTACGACCACTGACCTTGTCCGGCGGGGGCACAGAAAGCTCGGTCGCGGATCGACCCGCGCAACGTCGACTCGCTGCTCTTCGACGACGTCCTGTGAGCCAAGCGGGCCCGTGAGGAACACGACGCCTTCGCCCGGGTGCTGCGCGACCACGGTGCCCGCGTCCACTGCTTCACCGACCTGCCGGCCCAGACCCTCGACGTTCCCGAGGCCCGCGACTGGCTCCTGGACCGGGTCGTCACCCCGGCCATCCTCGGCCCCGCCTTCATGGACCCGGTACGCGAACTGTTCGCCGAGCTCGACGGCGAGACCCTCGCGGGCCACCTCATCGGCGGGCTGCTCATGAGCGACCTGCCGCTCGCCGCACCGCACAGCCTGGTGTGGAGCGGGCTCGACGCCGACGACTTCGCGCTGACCCCGCTGCCCAACCACCTCTTCCCGCGCGGCAACTCCTGCTGGATGTACGACCGGCTCTCCGTGAAACCGGCGGTGCCCTGGTGGTCTGCGCCGGCGGGGGAGGCGTCCCCGTCACCGCCGACCGCGACAGCGGAGCACTGACCGGCGTCGAGCTCATCGACAAGGACCTCACCGCCGCCCTGCTCGCCGAGGAGCTCAAGGCGGACTTCCTGCTCATCCTCACCGACGTGCCCTGCGTGTACGAGCGTTACGGCGCTCCGGACCAGCGGCCCGTCCCCGACGCCACGCCCGACGACCTGCGCCGTGCCGGCTTCCCGGCCGGCTCCATGGGACCCAAGACCGAGGCCGCCGCCCGGTTCGTCGAACGCACCGGAGGGCCGGCCGCGATCGGGGCCCCCGACGCCGCGTACGAGATCGTCCACGGCCGTTCCGGCACCCTGATCCGCCCGGATCTCGCGATCGGCTGATCGGGCACTGGTCGGCGCCGTCCGCCTACTGGTCCCCGCTCCACCTGCGGTACGCCGTCACGGCCGTCGGCAGGGTCGGGAAGATGAGGTTCGTGCCGACGGAGTCGGCCAGGCCGTACGCCTTCAGATCGTCCAGGAGGTCCTGCTTGACGCGGGCGAGGGCGAACACGATGCCGCGGTGGGTGAGTGCGCGGCGCAGTTCGTCCACCGCGTCGAGGGCCGTGATGTCGACCTCGACGTTGGCCTCGGTGTTGAGGACGAACCAGCGCACCGGGCCGGTCTGTTCGTCGACGGCGGCCAGGGCACGGCGGCGGAAGTTCTCCGCGTTGGCGAAGAACAGGGGCGAGTCGTAGCGGTAGACCAGCAGGCCCGGGATCGTGCGTGCCTGCGGGTAGTCGTCCACGTCGTGCATGCCCGCCATGCCCGGCACCAGCCCCTCGACCGCGTCGTGCGGGCGGGCCACCCGGGTCAGCAGTTCGGCCACCGACAGGCCGACCGCCACGATCACGCCGTAGAGGATGTCCAGGACGAGGACGCCCGCCAGGCAGCCGAGGGCGAGCAGGAGTTCGCGGCGGCGGAAGGAGGCCAGTCTGCGAAAGCCCGCCAGGTCGATCATGCGGACCGCCGCGTAGACGACGAGCGCGCCCAGCACGGCGGAGGGTGTGCGGGCCAGCAGCGGGCTGAGGAAGAGCAGGACCGCGAGCACCACCGCCCCGGCGACCAGGGAGTACGCCTGACTGCGGGCGCCCGTGGAGGCCGCGAGCGCGGTGCGGCTGGCGCTGCTGCTGACCGGGAAGCCGTGCACCGCCCCCGCACCGACGTTGGCCGCGCCGAGGGCCAGGAACTCCTGGTCGGCGTCCAGTCCGGGCTCGTCGTCGGTGCGGCCGGTGAAGGCGCGCGCGGTGAGGATGAAGTCGGTGTAGGCGACGATCAGCACGCCCAGGGCGGGCAGCACCAGGCGTGGCAGCTCGGTCAGGTCCGGCACGGCGAGCGAGGGCAGCCCCGACGGGACGTTGCCGATCACCCTGATGCCGTGCCGGTGGTCGAGGTCGAACACGGTGACGGCCGCGGTACCGAGGACCACGGCCAGCAGCGGTCCCGGCAGGGCGGGCGCATACCGCTTCACCGTGAACAAGAACACCAGCGCAGCGGCGGAGAACAGGACCGTGGCCGGGTCGGCGCCGGACAAGTGACCGGCGAAGGACCACAGTTGGGGGAAGAACTCCGAACCGGTCGTCCGCACGCCGGTGAGCCTGGGCAGCTGGTCCACCATCATGATCAGGGCCACCCCGGCCAGGTAGCCGATCAGGACCGGGCGGGAGAGCAGGTCCGCGAGGAAACCCAGCCGCACCGCCCGGGCGACCAGGCACAGCAGGCCGACCGTGAGCGCAAGGGCCGCCGCGAGGGACGCGTAACGGCCCGCGTCCCCGCCGGCGATCGGGCCCACCACCGTGGCCGTCATCAGGGCGGTCGTCGACTCGGGGCCGACCGACAGCAGCCGGGAGCAGCCGAACAGCGCGTAGAGCGCCAGCGCGGGCAGGATCGCCCACAGCCCGGCGACCGGCGGCAACCCGGCCAGCCCCGCATACGCCATCACCTGCGGCACGAGGTACGCGGCCACCGTCACGCCGGCGAGCAGGTCGCCCCTCCACCATGAACGCCGGTAGCCGAGGAGGGCGTAGAGGCCGGGCATCAGCCGACGCGACCACGAAATCCGTCCGCCCGAGCCCTGAGTCATGTGCCGCCTCTCTCCGTCCGGGTTCCCGCGTCCACGGGCCTGCGATCACCCGGGACTCGGCCCGTGTCCCGCCCGACGTACAGCCTTCCGGCCAACTGGCCCGGCGCGCAGGGACGTTCAGCCCCGCAGACAAAGACCTTCGGCATCCGGCACATCCCCGCGCACGCGACGAGAGTAAGGGGCGTCAAGCGCATCACGACCTGAACATCCCTGAAGGGATCACCGCTATGGCCGTGCACGAGCACTCTCACCGGAGCCCGGGCTTCCACCTGTCCTTCCGCAGGAACCGGACCGGCTCCGCGATCGCTGTGTCGGCACGCGTCGGCACGCACCTCACGCATGCCTACGCCCTCGCGTCCCTGCGCATCCTGACCGGGTTCGTCTTCCTGTGGGCGTTCCTGGACAAGACCTTCGGTCTCGGGTACGCCACGGCGTCCGGCAAGGGCTGGATCGACGGCGGGTCCCCGACGAAGGGCTTCCTCGGCTCCGTCGCCGCCGGGCCGATGGAGTCCACGTTCCACTCGTGGGCCGGTGCGGGCTGGGCGGACTGGCTGTTCATGCTCGGTCTGCTCGGCATCGGTGCGGCCGTCACGTCCGGAGTGGCGTTGCGTCCGGCCGCGGTGGCGGGTACCGCGATGATGGCGCTGATGTGGCTCGCCGAGTGGCCGCCGGCCAGGCACCTGTCGGACGGTTCACCGAGCATGTCGACGAACCCGTTCGTCGACTACCACGTGATCTACGCGGTGGCACTGATCGCCGTGGCGGCAGCGGGTGCGGGCGCCACGTGGGGCCTGGGCCGTGGGTGGGCGGGGCTCCCCGTCGTCCGTGACCACGCCTGGCTGCGCTGACCCCCACGCCGGAACGGCCCGTCCCGGCAGCCGGTGCGGGGCCCGTCGTCCCGCACGCAGGACCAGCGGCCTCTGCCGCGGAAGACCCCTCGAAACGACGCTGGAATCGGGTACCCCGTACCCCGATTCGGGAGGTGGAGATCATGTCCCGCACCATCACCGTGGGCCTCGACGGCTCGCCCGAGAGCCGTGCCGCCGCGGAATGGGCGGCCCGCGAGGCGGAGCTGCGCGCCCTGCCGGTCAAGCTGGTCCAGGTCTGGGAGCCGGTACCCGAACCCATGGCACAGGCGCCGCTGCTCGGCCCCGAGACGCACCAGCACTGGACCGAGAGGGTGCCCCGCGAGGCCGCCGAAGGCCTGCGGCTGCGCCACCCCGGCCTCGAGGTCGTCACCGAACAGCTCACCGGACCGCCGGCCGAGGCCCTGCCCCGGGTGGCGAAGGACGCCGAACTGCTCGTCCTCGGCTCGCGTGGCCTGAGCGGGATCAGCGGCTTCCTGGTCGGCTCGGTCGGCCTCGCCGTCGTCGCGAACACCGAACGGCCCGTCGTCCTGGTCCGGGCCGGCGAGCAGGCGGCGGACGAGCACCAGGCGGACCCGGCCGGCATCCCCTCCGCGGCCACACCGTTCCGTCCCGTCCTGCTCGGCCTCGACACCGGCGGCCCGGACGCGGCGCCGATCGAGTTCGCCTTCGAGGCCGCCGCGCGCCGCAGGGCACCGCTGCGGGTGGTGCACGGGTGGAGCGCACCGTACTACTACGCCTACGCCATGGCCCCCGTCCCCGAGGTCACCGAGACGGTGGCGCGGAGCGAGGCCGCGGCCCTGACCGAGGCGCTGAGCCCCTGGCGGCGGAAGTACCCCGACGTCGAGGTCGTCACGGAGTCTCGCTGCGGCAGCCCCTCGCTCCTCCTGATCGAGGCCTCCCGCGAGGCATCTCTGGTCGTCGTCGGCCGACGTGTCCGCCGCTCCTCCGTCGGCACCCACATCGGTACGGTCACCCACGCCGTCCTGCACCACGCCACCGCCCCCGTCGCCGTTGTCGCGCACGACTAGGGGGACAGGCGCTGCACGGCGTCGCCGACGACTGGCTGCGAGCCTGTGACGGGAGACGGCCGGCGATGCCGTGGCTGTCCGGCAGCGGCGGCCCGCTCGACCCCTCGGCCGCAACCCGGTACGTGCGGCCCATGTCCGCAGCCGCAGCCGCAGCCGCAGCCGCAATTCCGCGGCCGCAATTCCGCAGGGCCGCGGCCGCAATAGGGCCGGCACCAACGAGCAGACCGATACAGCGAGCAGACCAATACAGCGAGCAGACCAATACAGGAGGTGCGCACCATGCATGCGCCCGTCATTGCCGGAGTCGACGGATCGGCCGAGAGTCTCGCCGCCGCCGAGTGGGCGGCCCGCGAGGCGGAGCGCCGTGACCGGCCGCTGCGCCTGCTGCACGCCCGGAACCGGCACCCCCGCGACAAGGTCGGTGAACCCTCCCCCGAACTCCCGGCCTCCTTCCAGCAGGGCACCCCGGTCGCCGCGCAGCGGCCTCCGGCGCGGCGGGTCCTGCGCCGGGCCGAGGAACGCATCCGCGGCGCCGTCCCCGGCGTACGCATCGCCGGCGAGCAGGTCGAGGGTCCGGCGACCGCGGCCCTGCTGACGGCCGCCGAGCAGGCGGAGATGCTCGTGCTGGGCTCACGTGGCCTGAGCGGCTTCACCGGATTCCTGGTGGGGTCCGTCGCGCTGGCCGTGGTGGCGCAGGCCACCGGCCCCGTCGTCCTGGTCAGGGCGGAGGAGCGGGCCGAGGACGAACACGTCCCGGCGGAGGACGGCAGCGCCTCGACCCGTACCGGCTACCGGGATGTGGTGCTCGGTCTCGACGTCAACGACCCGTCCGACGAGGTGATCGAGTTCGCCTTCGCGGCGGCGAGGCTGCGACAGGCCCGGCTGCGCGTCGTCCACGCGTGGCAGCCACCGTCCGCGTTCGGCCTGGGCCCTGGTGACATCGCCCTGGTGAAGGACCCGTACCGGGCGGAGGAGTGGCAGGGCTTCCTGTCCGCCGTGCTCCAGGTGTGGCGGGACAAGTATCCCGAGGTCGAAGTCCTGGAGACGGTCGTACGGGAGAAGGCCGCGACCGCGCTGGTGCGGGCCGCCTCCGGGGCCGGCCTGCTCGTCGTGGGCCGCCAACTCGCCGACCGGCCGGTGCCGGCGCGCACCGGGCCCGTCACCCACGCCGCGGTCCACCACGTGAGCTGCCCCGTGGCCGTCGTCCCGCACCACTGAAAGGAGCCGTCGGTGGCCGGCCGCCCCCGGATCGGCCACCAAGAACCGGCCATGACTTCCTCTTGGACTGTCATGGCTTGAACAAACGTTCAATCAGTGGGGCCTCGGGTCGGCAAAGGCGTCTACCCGCATAGACCGCCCGGTGCTGTCATGCCCACGACCGCCCGGAACCGTTCCGGGCATCGCACCGGGAGACCCCACATGTCCCGAATACCGCGCCACCTGATCACCGGCCTGTCCGCGCTCGCCCTCGCGGGCGCGGGCCTGGCCGTCACCGGTGGCACCGCGCACGCCGCCGGCTGCAGCCAGGACTACCTGCCCCTGCCCGACCCCGCCTGTCAGCCGGGCGCACTCAACCCCGACGTCACCCAGAACACCATCGACTCCACGATCTGCGTCTCGGGGTGGACCGCGACCGTACGGCCCTCCTCCTCGTACACCACCGCGCTGAAGAAGAAGCAGATCGTCCAGTACGGCTACACCGACACCAGCACCTCCGACTACGAGGAGGACCACTTCGTCCCGCTCGAACTCGGCGGCGCCCCCAGGAGTGAGCAGAACCTCTGGCCGGAGCCCGAGTACGGCAGCGACACCGCGGCGAACAAGGACACCGTCGAGAACAAGCTCAAGAAGGCCGTCTGCGCCGACAAGGTCAGCCTTGCCGACGCGCAGGACGCGATCATCACCGACTGGACCACGGCACTGGAGCGCCTCGGGCTTAACTGAGGCCCGGCGGGATCCCTCGCCGGCGCCCGGGCGCCCCGCTGCCCTCCTGATCCCGGCAGCGGGGCGCCCCGGCCCGGCCTCATCGTCAGGAACAGTCACGAACCATCGGTACGAAGATCAGATGCAGCAGTGGGCGACGGCTGCGCGCAGGGCCGTGCGGATGTCCTCCGGCAGCGCCGGACCGTCGGGCTGAGCGCCGGCGGTGACCGCGGCGGCCACCGTGCGCAGCTTGGTGTTGGACCGTTGGGACGTCTCTCGCAGCACCTGCCACGCCTGCTCCGACGTGCAGACGTGAGCGGCCATCAGGATGCCGCGCGCCTGGTCGATCACCGGGCGGGAGGCCATGGCCCGGTGGAGCTGCTCGACCTCCGACTGCAGCCGGAACAGCTGCTCCGCCCGCTCCCGGGCCACCGCGGAGGCGGTCCGGGGCCCGGGGTGCCCTCCGGGACGGTGGGCCGACGGGCGCAGGGGGTCGGTGGTGTCCAGGCCGGCCAGTTCCAGTATCCGCCGCGGCTGGCCCGCCCAGCCGGTTGCCGTCACCGGGACCAGGTGCCGGCGGCGGTGGTCGTCCAGGGCGTCCAGGAACTCCAGCCCGGCCGTGTCCATGAAGGTCACCCCGACCATGTCGAGGTCTATCCGACCGGTGTCCGGCGGGAGCTCGGCCAGCGCCTCGGCCAGGGTGTCCGCGCAGCCGTGGACCAGTTCCCCGCGCGGGATGAGCGTCGCCCGTCCGTCCGCGTCCGTGCGCATGTCGATCACCAGAGCGTCGGGCAGCGTGCTCAACCGCCCCGCCAAAGGGTGTGGTGCCGCTGAGGTCATGTCCCCGCCTCGTCCGTTCCCTGAGGTCATCGCCTGCCCTCACGACGTCGCGTTTCCTGTCGTCGCCGGGTGCGGCCGTCGAAGCAGCGGGCGTACCGAACTCGGCGGCGTCCCGGCTGTGCTCCGTTCGCCTGCCCACTGCCCGACGAACTACACACCACCGCGGAATCCCGGTTCCGGTTGGGGACGGGTCGTTTGCCGGGCACGGGAGTCCGGGGAGGCGGAGAAGCACGCGGAAGTCCGTAGAGGCGGAGAGATGCGGAACTCCGTGGATGCGGAGGCATGCGTTCCCCGGTGCGGCGGGTACCCGCGGTGAGAGAGACCGGGCGACGCGGAGCATACTTGCTCCACGTCCAGCAACATCGGGAAGACGGTGGGAGCGAGGTGCCGACGTCATGACCGCCGTGGCCGAACCGTTCGTCCACCCCGCCCTGTTCTACCGGGACGAGCAGGAGTACCTCGCGGGCACGCTGCCGTTCGTGCGCGCCGGGCTGGAGTCCGGAGAGCCGGTGGCGGTGGCCGTACCCGGCGAGAACCTCCGCCTGATCGAGGCCGGACTGGGCCCCGACGCGGCCGCCGTACGGCTGCTGGACATGCGCCAGGCCGGACGCAATCCCGGCCGGATCATCCCCGGCGTGCTGCGCGCCTTCGCCGACGTCCAGCCGGACGGCCGCCGGGTACGGATCATCGGCGAGCCGGTGTGGGCCGGCCGCACCCCGTCCGAGTATCCGGCGTGCGTGCAGCACGAGGCGCTGATCAACGAGGCGTTCCGGGGCCGCGAGGTCACCATCCTGTGCCCGTACGACGCCCGGCGCCTCGACGAGCGGATCCTCGCCGACGCCCGCACCACCCACCCCGTCGTCATCCCCGTCGGCGCCACCGAGGGGGAGCACAGCCTCGCCTACGCCCCCGAGCACGCCGTCGCCCGCTACAACGAGCCGCTGCCCGTCGTGCCGGACGCCCTGTCCTTCGCATTCGAGGCGCGGACGCTGTCGCAGGCCAGGCACATCGCCACGGCCGAGGGTGCGCGGCTCGGGCTGGCCGGCACCCGGCTGCAGGACCTGGCCCTGGTCGTGGCCGAGCTGACCACCAACAGCGTGGTCCACGGCGGCGGGGCGGGCGTGCTGCGGGTGTGGGCCGAGGACGGGCGCGTGCTGTGCGAGGTGTGGGACGCGGGCTCCTTGGACGACCCGCTGGCGGGCCGCCGCCCCGCCGACCGCGACCAGCGCGGCGGCCGCGGCCTGCTGCTGGTCAATCTCGTCACCGACCTCGTCCGCGTCCACACCGGCGAGGAGGGCACCACGGTCCGCTGCTGGTTCACCTGCTGACGCACGAACCGCCGCCGCACGAACCGCCGCCGCGCGAACCGCCGCCGCGCGAACCGCCGCCGCGCGAACCGCCGCCGCGCGAACCGCCGCCGCGCGAACCGCCGCCGCGCGAACCCGCACGGCCACCGGGCCGCCCCCGGCGCACAACGGCTCAGGCCCCCAGCGGATCCAGTACCAGCGGCTCGATCCGGCCCTCCATCATGGCGCCCAGGCCCTGCACGGCGCACACGTCCGGGCGCTCGGCGATGTGGACGGGAATGCCGGTGGCCTCGCGCAGCATCTGGTCGAGGCCGGGCAGCAGGGCGGAGCCGCCGACCATCATGATCCCCCGGTCGGCGAGGTCGGCGACCAGGTCGGGCGGGCAGTCCCGCAACACCTTGCCGATGAGGTCGAGCACCGCGGTCAGCGGTGTCTGGATGGCTTCCCGTACGGCGGCGGTGTCCACCCGCACGGACCGTGCGAGCCCCGTGGCCACGTCCCGCCCGTGGATCTCCGTCGACGCCGGACCGTGCGGGGTGAGCCCGTTGCCGGACAGGGCGAGCTGCAGCGGCCGTACCGACTGGCTGGGCAGCATCAGCTCGTGCTCGTGGCGCAGGTGCTGCACGATGGCGTGGTCGACGGCCTCGCCGCCCACGGGGACGCGTTCGGCGGTGACGATCGAGCCGAGGGAGAGGACGGCGACCTGGGTGGCGGCCGCCCCGCACACCATGATCATGGTGGCCTCGGGCCGTTCCACGGGCAGTCCGCAGCCGACGGCGGCGGCGATGAGGGTGTCCACGAGCTCCACGCGGCGGGCGCCGAGTCCGACGAGGGTCTCGATCGTGGCCCGCTGGGCGAGCGGGTCGGCGTCGTGCGGGGTGCAGGCGGCGGCCCGCAGCCGGGGTCTGCGGCGCAGCGAGCGGCGCATCCGGTCGCCGAGCAGGTGCCGCAGCATGCGCTGCGCCATCTCGATGTCGACGACGGTGCCACCGGAGACCGGGCGGACGACGCGGATGTAGTCCGGAGTGCGGCCCGTCATCTTCTCCGCGAGCTCACCGACGGCGATCAGCGCGCCGGACTGGGTGTTCAAGGCGGCGACCGACGGCTGGTCGACCACCAGGCCCGCGCCCCTGACGTACACACGGGTCCGGGCCGCTCCCAGGTCGACGCCGAAATGGCAGCGGCGCAAGTGCTCCAGACTGGCGGTCATGGATCCTCCCGAGAGCGCGGGCCGTGGAGGAACCGCCGGAAGGCGTCCTCCTTGGAATCGTGCGGGGGCCGGGAGGCGGGCGCCTTTCTGAGGGGGCCGGGCGGGGCGCCGCTGAACGGGGGTATTCGGCCGCGCCGGTGATTGCGAACGGGCCGCGGGGGTCAAGAAGGGCGCGACAGCCCTAGCCGGAGTCCGGGGCAGGAGCGGTGCCGCACACCGGGTTCCGGCGACCCGTGCACCCACCCGGAGGTGAGGCCGCCAGGGCGCGCGACCCGCCCCCTGTGGGTCAACTCCCTTGCCCCGCAGGCGGCGTCGTACCGGACGAGCCATTGCCGTGCCTGCGGGCTGCTGCCGTGCCTGCGGGCCGATGGCGCCTCAGCCGGCCGGCGCACCCCGTGGGGGCGCGATGCCCCGGATCACCCCGAGCTCCACCAGGTCCTGGGGGCGGATCCGGAGCTGGTCGGCCGTGGCCGGTGCCTGCTCCGGCGGCCGTTTGAGGATGGCCGCGGCGAGCTCCGGAGCGATCACCGAGAAGTAACTGTCCGGCGTGGCCCAGGTGTTGCCGGGCGCGGCCGCCGCGAGCGCGCCGCCCGAGCCGCCCTCGCCGATCACCAGCGTGGTGATCGGCGTACGGGCGGCCGCCACCGCCCCGAACAGGTCGGCGATCGCGGCCCCCACGCCCTGCCGTTCCGCCTCCGCGTCGTTGGCCGCTCCCGGGGTGTCCACCAGGGTCAGCACCGGGATGCCGAGCCGGTCCGCGAGGCGGATCAGCCGGACGGCGGTGCGGTAGCCGGCGGGGCGGGTCGCGGTGCCGGTCTGGGCGGCGTAGGCGATGGTGCGCCCCTCGTGCTCGCCGAACCCGCACAGCATGCCGTCGTCGTGCCCCGTGCCCTCGGCCCCGCCCGAGCCGGAGGCGGGCCCGCCGCCGCACCGGTCGCCGTGCAGGGCCGCCCGCCGGGTGAAGTAGGCGTCCAGGTACCGCTCGGCGCGCGGGCGCAGCGGCGCGCGCGCCCGCTGGACGGCCTCCCAGCCGGTGGCGGGCAGGCCGGGGACGCCCAGGGCGTGCGGGACGGGAGCCGGGGCCGTGGACGGCCTGGTCAGCAGGCGCAGCCACAGGCCCAGCGTCCGACGCAGGTCCTCCGGTCGTATGACCGCGTCCGCCGAGCCCACCGCGACCTGGGCCCGAGCGGTGTAGGCCGCCGGGTCCGCCTCGGGCGGGCGCACCCGGGAGCCGGCGAAGCCGACCTGGGCGCCGGGCAGGGCGAGGATCACGTCGGCGCCCGCGCCGAGGGTGGCCCAGCCCCCGCCGGTGGTCGGGTCCCGCAGCACCGCAGGCTGCGGCAGACCGGCCGCCCGCAGCAGCGCCGACTGCCGGGCCACACGCTGGAGCTGGGTCAGCGCGATCATGCCCTCCTGCATGCGGCTGCCGCCGGTGGCGACCAGCGGCACGACCGGCAGACGGTGCTCGCGGGCGTACGTGTACGCGGCCGCCAGCCGGTCGCCGGTGCGTTCGCCCAGCGAGCCGCCGAGGAAGCCGAACTCGAAGGAGATCAGCACGGCCCGCGTCCCCTCGACATGCGCGGTGCCGCACACGACGGACTCCTGCTCGCCGGTCCGCTCGGCGGCGCGGGCGCGCAACGCGTCGTAGCCCTGCCAGCCGAGCGGCCCGTCGGCCGCGGACCCGCCCGCCCGGACACCCGCAGGGACCGGAAGCTCGCGGAAGTCGTCGGTGACGAGGGCGATGGCCTGGCGGGCGCTGAGGCGCTCAGCCATGCGTCAGCGCCCGCTTCATGATCTTCCCCATGTCGTTGCGGGGCAGGGAGTCCAGGAGGTGGACGACACGGGGCCGCTTGTGCGGGGCGAGCCGACGGGCCACATGGTCGGCCAACTCCTCCACGCCCGGCGGGGACTGCGGATCCGCCGGAACGATCCAGGCCACGATCCGCTCGCCGAGGTCGGCGTCGGGCTCCCCGGTGACCGCGGCCTCGCGCACCGCGGGATGTTCCAGCAGCGCGTTCTCGATCTCCCCGGCGCCGATCTTGTAACCGCCGCTCTTGATCAGGTCGGTGGCCTTGCGGCCGACGATGCGGACGTAGCCGTCGGGGTCCCGCACCGCCATGTCCCCGGTGCGGAACCAGCCGTCGGCGGTGAACGCGGCGGCCGTGGCGTCGGGCCGGTTGAGGTACTCGGTGAACAGGTTCGGCCCGCGCACCTGGATCTCGCCGACCGTCTCGCCGTCGTACGCGGTGATCGGCGTGCCGTCCTCCTCCACCAGCCGCAGCTCGACGCCGGGCAGCGGCACACCGACCGTCCCGGCGCGCGGCTCGCCGTCCGCCCGCACGCTGGTGTTCATCAGCGTCTCGGTCATCCCGTACCGTTCGATCACCCGCCGTCCGGTCGCGGCCGCGATGCGCTCGTGGTCGTGCACGGGCAGCGCGGCGGAGCCGGAGACCAGCAGCCGCGCCCCGGCGAGTGCCTTGGCCAGCTCGGGATCGCCGGGCAGCGCCTGCGCGATGCGGTGGTACATGGTCGGCACGCCGAAGAGCATGGTCGCCCCGCCGTTCAGCTCCCGCGTCACGCCGTCCGTGCCGAACCTCCCGAGGTGCCGCACGGCCCCGCCGCGCCGCACCGGACCCAGGACGCCCAGCACCAGACCGTGCACATGGAACAGCGGCAGCCCGTGCACCAGCACGTCGTCCCCGGTCCACTGCCAGGCGTCGGCGAGCGCGTCCAGGGTGGCGGCGACGGCCCGGCGCGGGATGACGGCTCCCTTGGGCGGGCCGGTGGTGCCGGAGGTGTAGACGACGAGGGCCGGGTCGTCGCCGCCCGAGCGGTCGGCGGGCAGCGGTCCCCGGTCGTCCACGTCGACGTCCACGCGCGCCAGGCCACCCAGGGCGGAGGGGAGTTCGTCGCCCGGAGCGGCCAGCACCAGCGAGGGACCGCTGTCGGCCACGATGTGCGCCAGCTCCTTCTCCCCGGACCTGGGGTTGAGCGGCACGGCGGCCATCCCGGCCTCCAGCACCGCCACCACGGCGACGGCGGTCTCCAGGGCGGGCGTCGCCCACACGGCGACCCTCCCCCCGGCGCCCGTCCGTGCTTCACCGGGCGAGGCCCCCATCGCCGCGCGGATCCGTCCGGTGAGGGACCCGGCGGCGCCCGCGAGGTCCCGGTACGTCAGCGACCGGGCACCGAAGTGCAGGGCCACCTGCTCGCCCGGACTGCCCACCAGGGCCGGAAAGAGGGAAGACACGCGGCGACTCCTCAAGAGCTGGACGACAGGAGCTGGGCGACGACGGAACCACACCCGGTGCGCAACACACCTGTTCCTGACTCCAGTTCCTACACCAGATGCCGCGTTCCCACGACAGGGTCCCGTCCCCGCGGTGCCCTTCGGCCGAGGCCGTGCGGAGCGAGCCTGGGCGCGGGCCTTGGGGAGGCGTGGGCCATGGGGAGGCGTGGGCCGTGCCGGGTCCGGTCCGGCCCGTGCCGGGTCCGGCCCGCCGCCGCTACTCGCCGACCCGGGTCCGCTGCAGCAGCCCCCACGCGAACTCCGCGACGACCTCGTGCGGTACGCCCCGCGCGTCCGGGGCGGTGAAGGCAAGGCCCCAGCGGGTGGGGGCCGTGCCCTCCAGGGGCCGGGCGGGGGCGAAGGCGCGGGCCGCCTCGTCGACCGTGCAGGACCAGGGGCCGAGGTCGGCGAGGGTGCGCAGTTCGGGGCCTTCGGCACCGGGGGCCCGGACCAGCCATTCGTTCCACACCTGGCCGTTCGGGCCGACCAGCACCTCGAAGCGCAGGTCGGACCAGAGCGGCACCGGCCACTGCCAGGCCTCGCAGTCCAGGTCGCCGATGCGGCGGGCCGCCGTCGACTCCGGCTCGCCCAGGACCGAGCGGTACCGGGCGGCGGCCGGCCTCGCCCGCGACGAGCGGACCATCGCCTGCCACCGTTTGTTGGCCTCGCGCATGTCCGCGATGGACACGCCCAGCGTGCGCCGGGCGTCCTCGACCAGATCCGGGTTGTGGTCGGCCATACGGCGCAGCAGCACCAGCTGGAAGTCGAGCGGGGTGAACGGGCCGGCAGGGCGCTTTCCGGAAGGCATGGGCACCATCGTCGCGCATGCCGTGGGCCGGGGTGCTCCCCCGCGGGGCGCCTCAGCCGCGGTCGGCGCCGCCGGAGTGCGGACCCGGGCGGCGGCCGTCCGGCAGGAACAGCACCGAGTTGACGTACCGCGGGCCGCGGAAGGGCAGGACACGGCGCAGCAGGCCGTGGGAGACGACGTACGACGCGCCCGCCTGGTGCTGCTCCAGTGGGAAGGAGGCCAGCGGGACCCAGGTGGCGTCCGGCAGCACCCAGCCCGTGTAGCCCAGCATCTCCAGGTACCGCACCACCGGGCCGACCGGCTGGATGCGGGCCTCCAGTTCCACGAAGAGGGCCGGGCGGTCGCGGGCCAGCAGCCCGCTCGCGCCGCGCAGCACCGCCGGCTCGCCGCCGTCCACGTCGACCTTGACGAAGCCGACCTCGCGCAGCCCCAGGTCGTCCAGGGCCACGCAGTCGACCCGCAGCGCACGGGCGTGGATGTCCCGGCGCACCAGCGACGACACCCCTCGGTCGCCCGCGTCGTCCGGGGGCAGCCACAGGCGGGCGGTGCCGGGCCGGTCGGAGGCGGCGGCCTGGATCACCCGCACGTTGGCCGGGGTCGCCGAGGCGAGCAGCCGGGCCAGGTGCGGCACCGGTTCCACGGTCACCACCTGGCGGGCGCGCCGGGCCAGACGGTGCGTCCAGGGTCCGTACCAGCCGCCGACGTCCACCGCCGTGCCGCAGCCGGGCGGGCACAGTTCGCACAGCCGGGCCAGCTCCGGTTCGAACCGCGGGTACACCGCCCGGACGGCCGCGGCCACCGCACGCGCGGGCAGCAGCGGGGCCAGCCGGGCGGCCGGCGTGCGCCGCGGCGGACCCGCCCGCCCGCCGCGCGGCGGCACCGGGGCGTCTTGCGGGGTGCTCACGGAAGCATCCCGGGTGCCGGCGGGTACCCGCCGGGCAGACGCCGCAGGAATTCCTCGTGCTCGTCGTCCGAGACCTGTTCCCCGGACGACGGCAGTAACTGCGGGATGCCGTCGACGATCGGGTAACGGCGGCGCAGCCGGGGGTTGTAGAGGGCCTCGTCGGACGCCGGCGCGGACGCCTTGCCGTCGGGGACGAGCAGGTGCAGCGGTCCCTTGTCGAGCGGGCACGCCAGGATCTTCAGCAGCGGGTCGTCGGGGTTCATGGGGGGTGTCAGCTCCTTGGCACGGTCGGTGGGTCCAGGCGCGGCGTCGTGCTTCGGCATGGTCAGCAGGACGGTCACCGCCAGCGCCGTGCCCGCGAGGCGCAGGACGAGCCGCAGCGGCTGGTGCGGCAGCGCCTCGCCGAACGTCAGCGTGCCGAGGACCGCGGTGAACAGACAGGTGACGGTCGTGCACACCGGCACGATCAGTGAGGCCCGGCAGCGCTGCAGCGCCGCCTGCGACATGACGAGGCCGAAGGCGCCGGTGAACAACAGCAGGTACGGGTACGGGGAGCGCACCACACCGGCCACCACGCCGGCCGGGCCGCCCGCGGTCAGGCAGCCGGAGACACCCTTGATGGCGAGCGAACTGACCCCGTACAGCAGCCCCACCGCCACGCCGTACTCCACGCCGGTGGTCGGCATCCGGTGCCGGTGCCGGGCGCGCCGCTCGGTGGCCCGGTACAGGGTGACGCCGGCCCACAGGGACGGCACGCACACCAGGAGCACCAGGGGGTACGGGGCACCCCGGCCCACGGTGTCGGTGTCCTGGTCCAGCGACAGCACCACCATCAGCAGCGCGAGCAGGATCGCGCCGAGCGCGTACCGCTCCCGGCCGCTGGTCCGCTCGCCGAGCAGCCGCGCGGACAGCAGTACGAGCAGCACCAGCCCGGACACGAAGATGCCCTGGGCGGCCGCGATCGGCAGGGTGCGGTAGACGACGAGCTGGGCCCCGAAGCCGGACGCCAGGGCCAGCGACCCGGCGAGCCACAAGGGGCTGCCCAGCACCATGCGCAGCAGGCGCACGGGCTGCCGCACGGTCACCTCGGGCAGCGCCCCGAGGGCCCGCTTCTCCAGCACGAAGCCCGTGCTGTACAGGACGTTCGCCAGCAGGGCCGCGGCCACTCCCCACCACACGGCCCTACGCCCTTCGCGCGTGCAGCAGCAGAATGGAGGCGAGGGAGGGTCTGGCACAGGCGAGCCGGTCCAGTGGCCGCAGCGGCCGCGGTACGCCGTGGAAGGGCGCGCCCCTGAGGTCCACCACCTCGAAGCCCGCCGCGGCCACGAACTCGCGGAGTGCGCGGGCGGTGTACAGGCGCAGGTGTCCCACCACCTCCGTGCCCGGACGGCCGTGGATCGCGCGCAGGCTGACCTCGGAGAACACCGGCTGGACCCCGGCCAGCAGCAGGGCGCGGTTGTACCAGGCGGCCAGGTTCGGCGTGGACAGCATCAGATGGCCGCCGGGGCGCAGGACGCGGCGGATCTCGTCCAGGGCCGCGTCCGGGTCGACGAGGTGCTCGACCACCTCGCTGAACAGCACCGCGTCGGCGGATCCGGTCCGGAACGGCAGCCCGCCGCCGGTGAGTTCGCCGCGCACCGCGTACGGCAGCCGGGCGTGGGCGCGGCGCAGGGCGTCATGGGACCAGTCGACGCCGACGATGCGGTGGCCGGCCAGCAGCGGAGCGGCGGTGGCGGCCGCGGTGCCGTCGCCGCAGCCGATGTCGAGGACCGTCCGGACCTCCTCGCCGGCCGGGCCCAGGGCGGCGGCGAGCAGGCGGGCCTGGCGGAGACTGCGGGGGGCGCCGGAGGCGACGGGGACGGCGGGATCCTCGTAGAAGTCGCGGAGTCCGGTGCGGGCGGGGGCCGTGGTGCTCATGGCGTGCCCTCCTGCGTGCGGCGCAGGTGGTGCTCGAACAGGTCGCGGAGGCGGGCGCCGTCCCCCTGGCCCAGCAGGGTGCGGGACCAGCGCAGGGCGAGGTGCAGGCGCCCGGCGGTGGAGGCGGTGGTGACCGTCAGGCCCCGGGGCATGCGGGCCGGGGCCGAGAACCACACCGCGTGCGCGCGGCCCGCCCCCTCGCCGAAGTCCAGCGGGTACGGGACGCGGCCGATGTTGCTGAGCAGTGTGGTCGACGTCCAGGGAGCGGCGGCCCGGCGCAGTCCCCGGGTCAGCGCGGCCCGTACGCCGACGGGGGCCCAGGGCGCGGTGAGCAGGGCCGCGCCGTGACCCAGCTGGGGGCGCGGGAGGGCCTTGAGGGCGCGGGTGCGCACAGCCGTGCGGCGCAACAGGCCGGGCAGGTCGTCGGTGACCAACTCGTCCGCGGCGAAGGGGACTTCGACGAGGCGGGTGCCGTTGCCGATGGGCATGGTGCGGTCCCGGGGACGGTCGTCCACCGGCATCGTGATCCGCAACGGGCGGGGGCGGGCGCCGCGCTCCCGGTTCCAGTGGGCGATCGTCAGGGCCGTACTGACCATGAGCTGGTCGTTGACCGTGTAGGGGGCGCCCTTGGGGCGGTGCGGGAGGGGGAGTTCGGTGACGAGCAGGCCGTTGCCGGGGGAGAGCTCCGGGGTGCCGGGGGCCACCCGGGCGGGCGGGGTCCAGGTGGAGGGGGTGACCGGCCGCTCCCGGGAGGTGTCGGGGGGACGGGTGGGGGGTGCGGCCGGTGAGTTGTCCCGCCCGCCGTAGGACTCGGCGGCCGTGGCCAGGACCCGCAGGCAGGCCGGTCCGTCGAGGGCGGTGTGGTTGATGGTGAGGAACAGGACCGTGCCGCCGGAGCCGTCGTCCTCGTCGACCACCTCCAGGCGGACCGGCGGCGCGGCCGACAGCGGCGGGACGAAGTCCAGCGCCCGCTCCCGCGCCCGCCGCAGACCGTCCGCCTCCGTTGGCGGGAAGCTCACCACCTCCACGTCCGGGCCGGACGTCAGTTCCCACTCGTAGCGGCGGCCGTACCAGGGCCGGGGGGCCTCCCGCATCAGGACGCGCGGGTGCAGGCGCAGTGCCTCGGTGAAGGCCGTGCGCAGGCGCGGCGGGTCCAGCCGGCCCGGGAGGTGGACCTCGATGTGGACCGTCTCCGGTTCCTGCTCCTGGAGACAGTGCCGGGCCACCTCGTCCACCACCGGGAACGGGACGCGGCCGGGCCGCCGTACGGGATCGCCGGCGCGGTGCTCCAGCGCGGTCATACGTCCTTCCCCCTGGTTTCGTCCGGCCTCTCGACCGGTGCCGCCCGGAACACCGTCCTGCGCAGCGGGAAACGCGCGGTCGGCGAAACCGGCTCCTCGCGCCCGGGCCCACGAGCACTGACCGTCGGCCCGGAGCCACCGCGGTCGGGCTGCCCGGCCCCTGGGCCGGGGTCCGGCACCACTGCGTCCGGGTGCGCCGGCCGGGAGCGGGGCTGCTGCGGGTCGGGCTCGGCGCCCGGCAGGCTCGCCCCCCGCCGCCGGTGCGGCAGCGCCTGCGTCGGCGCCTCGGAGCCGGGTGGGGCTTTCGGCGCGGCCGGCGCCGCGGGCCCGGCCGCGCCGGTCTCCACCGGCGGCAGCACTGCCGTCCTCCCGGGCTCGTCCGGTGGTTGGACCGCCGTCGACCCGGGCTCGTCCGGTGGTTGGACCGCCGTCGACCCGGGCTCGTCCGGTGGTTGGACCGCCGTCGACCCGGGCTCGTCCGGCGGCCGCTCCGCTGTGCCCGGACCGTCCGGCCCGTCCCGCCCGTCCGGCTCCCGTACGCTCACCAGGCCCGCGAACAGTCCCAGCAGGGCCAGCAGTTGGGCCGGGTGCCCGAAGGCGCCCCCGTCCGCGCCGACCGGCTGCCCGGCGCCCGTCGCCGCCGCGATGCCCGCACCGGCGAGGCCGGTGAAGGCGATCGGCACCAGCAGCGTGTGCCGCCGGTGCGCCAGCAGCGCCAGCGCCGGCACCAGCAGCGCGAACCAGCCGGCGATCACCGCACCCACCAGGGTCAGCGCCACCGTGCCGAGCCAGGGGCCGGGCAGTGGCGCGGGCGGCTGCGGCGCGTCGGGGTTGGGTTCGCGCCGCCGCCAGAGGACCAGGCCGGCCAGAGCGGCCAGCGCCACCCCGCTGCCGATCAGCCCGCGCTCGTACGTCGTCGCGGGCTCGTACGACAGCTTGACCACCCCGCCCGCCCCGGCCGGGATCCGCCAGCCCTGCTGCCAGCCGTCGAGCCGCACCGGCGACAGCGTCCTGCCGTCCAGGGTGGCCCGCCAGCCGTCGTTGTAGTTCTCGTACGTGGTCAGATAGACGGCCGCGCCCGAGCCGACCGTCACCTCGCGCCGGTCGCCCAGCCAGTCCCGTATCCGCAATTCGCGTCCGGGGGCGGAGGCCTGCGGGAGCGTGCCGCGGGTCAGCGTGACCTCGGCCGGCGCGAGCGGCCCGGCGTCACCGCTCTCGACGGTGTGCGTGCCGGACGTCAGTTCCAGGGAGGAGTTGGGCCGGCCGCTCCGGCACAGCGTCACCTCGACCGCCCGCCGCTGCACCAGGTCCCCCACGGTCCCCTTGACGCCGGTCCGGTACAGCTCGCCGTCGACCGCCACCACCGGACCCCGGCCGCAGGGCAGGGAGAACGGTCGGGAGCCGGCGGGCTGCGGGGTGCGGTACTGGTCGAGCGCCGGGACGTACGCCTCGCTCAGCCCCACCGGCAGTTGCAGGTCCTCGTCGGCGACGGGGTTGTGCAGGGTCAGCGGGGCCGTCCTGGTGATCGTGATGTCCAGCCGGTCCGTGGTGATGGGATCGAAGCGGACCACGCCGTTGTCGTCCACCCCCGCGACCGTCGCGCCGTCCGGGGAGCTGATGTCCACCTGCGTGGCACGGGTCGACAGCCCGCCCGCCGGCGCCAGGACCACCTCCCCCACGGCCTGTTTGCCCTGCCAGCTCAGGTGGATCGTCGGACGGTCGCCCGCGATCCACGCGGTGGTCAGGTCGCCGTCGGTGAGGTTGCGCGCCGACAGGCCGGCGCCGAGAACCGCCGTGGAGTCGGCGGTGGCGACGACCCGGTTCCGCTGCCCGGGCGCGACCTCGTACAGCAGCCGGTCGAGGTCCTCGCCGGGCACCGGTACCGCGCTCATCCTCACCTGGTACGTCCCCGCCGTGCCGGTGGAGAAGCGGCGGTGCAGGCCCGGCTCGCTGCCCGTCGCGGACAGGCCGGTCGGATCGGTGGCGCGGTGCAGGGAGACCACCTCGGTGGCGGCGTCGGAGCCGTCGGCGTCGGTGGGCAGCCGCAGCAGCCGGGTCACCTGGACGTGCGGGAGGGCGATCTCGGAGAAGCCGGCGCCGGTCAGACCGGAATGGCGGGCGACCGAGTCGACGATGGTGAGCTTCATCCACGACGTCCGGCCGGCGGGGGCCCTCACGGTCTGCGTCATGCCGTCGGGCCGCAGGAGGCTGGTCGCCGACCCCTTCTCCGTCTGCACCCGCACCTTGGTGGCGGCCGACCGCACGCTCTCCTGCGGCAGCGGGGTGACCTTGACCGACGACGGCATGTCGTAGCTGCCGGTGAAGGCGATCCGCAGCCACTGCCCGTTCGCCGAGCCCGGGGCTCCCTCGGTCCACGCGGTGCCCGGGTCGCCGTCGAAGGCGTTCACCGGGTCGTACTGCGGGAGATGGAACAGCCAGTTGCCGTACGAGGAGGCCGTCACCGAGCGGGCGCCGCGCAGCTCGGCCAGCGTCTGGTGCTCGAGGCCCTTCACCGGCAGGATCTGCCGCGGCCGTTCACCGGCGTCCTGCACGGCGCCCGGCGCGTTCCGCTCGCTCTTCGTGTACGTGTACGAGGTGTTGGCGTCGACCAGCCCGAACCGGGTGTCCGCCCGCCGCAGTCCGTCCCCGGCCACCTGCAGCCCGGGGGAGCCGAGCCCGGGGTGGTTGTCGCCGGTGAGGACCGTCGCCCGGCCGCGCAGCTCGGCGGCCAGCGGCAGCAGCGCCTCCGGCCCGCCGGAGACCACGGCGGTGTCCGCCAGCGGCAGCAGGTGGGCCTGTCCCGGCCGGGGCACGTCACGGCTCACCGGCTCGTACACCTCCACCGCGCGCCCGCGCGGGTAGAGACCCTCGACCTGGAGCGGGGTGCCGTGGGCGATCCGTCCGCCGGTCATGACCGGACCGAAGCCGGTCACGCGCTGGTAGCCGGACTGCTCCAGGGTGCGCTTGACGGTCGTGGTCGGCACGTAGCCGATCTGGTCGGGGTCGAGGTCGTTGCGGACGACGACGTAGTAGAGGCCGGCCCGGCTGAGGTAGTCGGCGAGCCCGGGAACCTCGCCGCCGCTCATCAACGCCTGCTCCACGGCGTCCGTGGCGCGCCGGTTGCCCGGCGTGCCGAAGGGGACGTAGTCGCGCTGCGCCCAGCGGGACTCGGCGAGGACGTCGAGGGGCTGATCGATGGGGGAGCCCCAGGTGTACAGGCCGTGCGCGGTCGCCGGGACCACCAGGGCCCGGGAGTCGGGGGAGTACTTGTGCAGCCAGTCCGCCGTGGTCGTCCAGTACTTGGGGAGCTGCTGGAAGGAACCCGGGTTGAGGATCGAGCCGTTGAGATACGGCCAGGCCAGACCCGGGACGACCAGGACCGCCGCGAGCAGTGTGGCGAAGCGGCGGCCGCGCAGCGGGCGGGCCCCGCGCGTCTCGGCGGCAACGGCCACGAGGTGGGCGAGGCCCAGCGCGAGCGCCAGCGCCAGACCAGTCTGGAACTTGTAGATGTTCCGGAACGGGACGAGCGGGCCGTTCAGCCAGTCCTGCACCACGTCGTGGAAGGGCCCGCCGAACGCGCCGCCGTACCCGGCGAGCAGGACGGGTACGACCGTGACCACGGTCAGTACCAGCCAGCGGCGTTCGGGCATGTCCCGTCTCGCCAGGCCCGCCAGGCCCAGCCCGGCCGCGAGCGCCGAGCAGACGATCACCAGCACCGAGGACGCCACCGTCCAGCCCGCGGGCAGCCAGGCCTGCCCGAAGTGCAGGTACGCCACCCAGTTCCCGGCGCCGCGCAGCGCCTCCGTGGCCGACATGGTGGCGGTGGTGGTCTGGGAGGTCTCCACGTACGGCAGGAAGTTCTCGCCGTAGACGCCGAGCAGCAGCAGTGGGATCCACCACCAGGCGGTCGCCGCGACCACGCCCGGCACCCACCAGGTGATCAGCCTGCGCCTGCGGGGTCCGGGCGGGCGGGAGAGCAGGTAGAGGCCCACCGGGAGCAGGGACGCGAGTGTCGCCGCCGCGTTGACACCGCCCATGAACGGCACGATCAGCGCCGACCGCAGGGCCGCGATCCGGGCGCTGTACCGTTCGCCGGTCAGCGGCAGCAGCACCCAGGGCAGGAAGGCGCCGGGCAGCGCGGCCGCCGACGTCGATCCGACGACGACGGTGAACACCGGCCACAGCGCGTACGCCACCGCCGCGAGCAGCCGGGAGGCGCCGCTGCCCACGCGCACCCGCTCGGCCAGCCGCAGCGCGCCCCAGAAGGCGACCGACACGACCAGCGACAGCCACAGCCGCTCGGCCGCCCACACCGGCAGGTGCACGGCGTGCGCCATCCAGTAGAACGGCAGCATCGGCCACAGATAACCGACGTACTGGTCCTGGATCCCGCCGAAGGAGCCCCGGTCGTGCCACAACTGGCCCAGGTCCGACAGGAACTGCCCGGGGTCGGCCGTCACCCCGAGCTTGGTGTCGAAGGTCTGCCGGCCCGGGTGCACCACCACAAGCAGCACGAACACCGCGGCCCAGAACCCCAGCAGCCAGCGCCGCGACCGCGGGCCCTCCGGTGGGCCCGAGCGGGCCGCGGTGCTGGGGACGGCTGCCGGGGGAGGAGCCTGGACCGTGGTCGTCATGGTGGACACCGCCGGAGGACGAGGAGGAGGTTCCAGGTGGCCAGCTCGCGCAGCCCGGGCACCTTGACCACGGCTTCCGCGAGGAACGGCCAGTAGCGGGAGCGCGCCGAGACGACCGTCACGTCGTCGCGGGTGCGCACCTGCCGCAGGGTGGCCCCGATGTGCACGGCGAACAGGTTCTCGCCGAGGGTGTGCTTGGCGGGGCGGCCGGTACGGCGCTCGTGGCGGGCGCGGGCCCGCTCGGCACCGAAGTAGTGCCAGGGCGCCCACTCGTGACCGCCCCAGGGCGACAGCCAGTTGGTGAACGACACGTAGATCAGCCCGCCGGGCCGGGTCACCCGCGCCAGCTCGCTGAGGAAGGTCTGCGGGTCGGCCACGTGCTCCAGCACGTTGGAGGAGAAGGCCACGTCGGCGACACCGTCGTACAGGGGCAGCAGATAGCCGTCGGCGACGATCGTTCCCTCGGGCGGCTCGGCGCCCAGCTCCCGTGCGTCGGGCTCGAACAGGTAGGCGTGCGCGCCGCGCCTGCGGAACTCCTCGGTGAAGTAGCCGCTGCCGCCGCCGACGTCCACCACCGTGCGGCCGGTGAGGGCACCCGAGTAGGCCTCGACCTGGTCGGCGGCGTCCCTCGCCAGCAGCGAGTAGCAGGATTGAGGGTCGTCCTGCTCGTGCAGGAAGGCGCGGAAGAGGGCCAGGGAGCGGCGTACGGAGGGGTCCTTCGGGCGGCCCGTGCCCGTCCCGGCGGTCACGGCGCCCAGCTCCTCACCGCCTCCGCCGCCACGGCGCGGAACTGCCGGACCGTGCGGTGCCAGCGGTAGCGGGCGGCGCGGTCGCGGGCCGCCTTGCCCATGAGCTCGCGGCGGTGCCCGGACAGGGCGAGCGTGCACCAGGCCGCCGCGAAGGAGGACTCGCCGCGTGCCAGCACACCCGTCTCGCCGTCCACCACGGAGTCCCGCAGGCCGGGCACGTCGAAGGCGACGGCCGGGGTCTCGCGGGCCGCCGCCTCGGTCACCACCAGGCCCCAGCCCTCCACCGCCGAGGGGTGCAGCAACAGCCAGGCCGCGCACAGCAGCCGGTGCTTGTCCGCCTCGGCGACATGCCCGGTGAACTGCACACCGGGACCGGCGAGTCGCTCGAGACGCTCCCGCTCCGGACCGTCGCCGACGATCAGCAGCCGGCCACCGGTGACCGGCCGCACCCGCTCCCAGAGTCTGAGCAGCAGGTCGATCCGCTTGTACTCCACCAGTCGGCCCACCGCCACGAACAGCGGCTCGGGGGACCGGTCGGCCCGCGGACCGGGCTCCTCAACTCCGTTGTGCACCACGCGGATACGCTCCCGCTCGACGCCGATCGCGCGCAGCGCGTGGGCCGTGGAGGGGGAGACGGCGACCATCAGGCTGCGGCGCTGCGCTCCGGTCAGCGCCCAGTGCTCCAGTCTCCGGCCGATCCGGGCGGCCGGGGCGAGCGGGCCGCCGAACCGCATCCTCCACAGGTCCGTGTGCACATGGTTGACCAGGCACAGGGTGGGACCCCGGTGCCACAGCGGAGCGAGGTACGGCATGCCGTTGCACACCTCGACCAGCAGGTCGGTCTCGCCGACCCGGCGGGCGAAGGCGGAGCGGGCGCGCAGATAGTGGCCGTAGGCGCCGCCCGCGGAGACGACCCGGTAGTCGTGGAAGGACGCCGGGCCACCGCACAGCAGCGTGACCTGGTGGCCCAGACCGGTCAGTCCGTCGGCGAGCCGGTCGACGAGCAGCTCGGAGCCTCCGGCCGCCGGACTGCCGAGGTCCCGGTGGGCGAGGAAGACGATCCGGCGCGGCTGTGGGGGGAGCGCCGGGGAGCGCTGGGCGCCGCCGGGGAGCGCGGCGCGCAGCGAGGACGGTACGTGCTGGGGCATGGGTGCTCCAACTCGTCTCGGGGTGCGGAACTCGGCGTGGGGTGGTGGCGGAGCACGGTGCGGATCCGGTCGGAATCCCGGTACGGCTTGCTGCTTTCCGTGGGGGGTCTGAGCGGGGGGCGTGGACGGGCTGTGCTCGGGTGGGGTGGACAGTTTTCGCCCAGCCGTTCGCCACGGCTACTCACCGGGGTGACAATTTCCTGGGTTATTGGATCTGACGTATCGTCACATCGTGAGCGGAGATGGGGGTGTCCCGGGCGAATCGGGGCGTTGTCGCCCACGGGCCGCCAATCCTCCCCCCGCCGCCGTGAGCACGAATCCGGCCACTGCGGCGGTCATCGGCAACGTCTGCCCCAGCAGGCGCAGTCGACCGCTCTCCCGCTTCGCCTGCCGCACCTGGTCCCGCTGCGTCGCGGTGGTGAACCCCAGCTTCGGGGCGTCCAGCAGCACCACCGCGTCCTTCGCCGACCCCGGTGCGCGCAGGGCCCTGCGCGGACCCACCTGGGCGTAGATCACCCGGCCGGTGCGCTGGTCGGCGACCAGCTCGATGCCGTGGTTGGAGTACCACTCCTCGGCCAGTACCTGGGGCCGCTGCGGCTCCCCGACGATGCTGCCCGGCACCAGCCGGGTGCCGATCCTCGTCGGGGCGACCGTGCCGGTGAAGCGGTACCCGGGGTAGCCCTGGATCCGCCGGGTGCCCGCGTAGTGCAGTACGACCGTCGAGCCCAGTGAGTTGTCCCACCACTGGTAGGAGTGCTTGCGCACGTCGAAGGGGAACTTGAGGTACGCGTCCCCCTCGAAGTACGGGTTCTCTTGGCAGCAGTGCGCCGGCTTGTTGGTGCTCCGGTTCGTCACCCAGCGGTTGGCGAAGAACTCCAGCGCGTCGTGCGGGTCGGCCGCGGGCAGCGACTCGTCCGAGTCGACCGACGTCGTCACGTCCCACACCGCCCGCCCGCTGTGCTCGCTGTCCTCGACGTCGCCGCGCACCTGCTGGGTGACCGTGATCCGCCGGTCGTGCACGGTCTTGATCTCGCCGGTGTCGAAGTAGCTGCCCGTGCCGGTGTAGACGGCGGTGGTGTCGATGTCGATCGGGTTCACGGCGGCCCGCGGTTCCACGTACCACGTCAGCAGCGGCGCGAGGACCAGCAGGAACGTGCCGAGACCCAGCAGGGTCAGGGAGAGCGGTGAGGGTGTACGGCGCATCCGGGCACTCCAGGATCCGAGGAGGAACGTGCGCGTGCGGTATGGGCCGGGAACCGTAAGCGCCTCTTGACGCACTGTCAATGTCCCGCCGACACTGGGCTGTCGACAGGCAGGGGTGGGACGCCGGGGTGGGGCGACCGATCGCCGGACTGATTCCGGACCGGCTCCGGACAGAGAGGCTGACCCTGCGATGTCCAGACTGCTCGCCGTCGCGCTGACCGTCGCGGCCGCCGCCGCGCTCGCCGTGGGTGCCGCGCTCGGCATCGTCGCGCTGCTCGACGCCCGGCCCGACCAGCCGAACACCCCGCTGATCACGTACGAGCAAGCAGGCCAGGGGAGTTGACCCGTGAGCGCCGCCCGCTCCAGCGCGGTCCCCGCCCGCTCGGCCTGGCACGACGTCCCCCGGCCCCAGATCCGCCGGTTCACGGCGATCGCCATGGCCGAGGCGCCCGGCCTCGCCGAGGAGATCCTGCGCGAGATCCGCCGCGAGTACCCCCAGGTGCCCGTGGTCCTCGACGAGAGCGGTGAGCCGATGGCGCTCGTCGGCATCCGCCGGGCGATCGAGGCGTTCGTACGGCACCTGGAGCAGGCGGAGAACCTGGCGGGCCGCCCCACCGTGCCGCCGGACGTCTTCCACCAGTTCGGCCGCGGCGAGGGCCTGCACGGCCGCAGCCTCGACTCGCTCCAGGCGATCTACCGGATGGGCGTCCGCCTGGCCTGGCGCCGCCTCGCCGACATCGGGCAGCGCGTGCAGATCCCGCCGCCCGCGATGTACGAACTCGTCGACGCCGGCTACGAGTATCTGGACGGGCTGGTCGACCAGTCCGTACGGGGCTACGCCGAGGCCGCCGCCCGGCAGGCCGGGGAACGCCTGCGGCTCCAGCGCCGGCTGATGGAACTGCTGCTCACCGAGCACCACCGGGGCGACCCCGGCGACGCGCTCGCCGAGCGGGCCGCGCGGATCGGCTGGCCGCTGCCCGGCAGGGTCGCCGTCGGCGTGCTGCTGCGCCCGGCCCGGGAGGCGGTCGCGCCCGCGGTGGGACAGGGCGTGCTGCTCGACATGGAGTACGAGCAGCCGCGCATGGTGGTGCCCGAGCCGGACGCCGCCGGGCGCCCCGAACTGCTGCACCGGGCGCTGACCGGGTGGGCCGGGGCGATCGGGCCGCCGGTGCCGCTGGCCCACGCGGCGAAGTCGTTGCGGTGGGCCGAGGCGACGGTGGGCCTGATGGAGCGCGGGCTGCTGCCGGCCGGGGAGGTGCTGTACTGCACGGAACACACCCAGGCACTGGTACTCCTGCAGCCGGAGGAGCTGATCGACGACCTGGCCCTGCGGTGCCTCGGCCCGTTGTCCCACTGCGGCCCGACCCACGGGCGGCGGCTTGCGGAAACGTTACTGGCGTGGCTGGAGACACGCGGCGGGGCGCCGGAGGTGGCCGCACGGCTGGGGGTCCATCCGCAGACCGTCCGGTACCGGTTACGGCAGATACGGGAGCTGTGGGGGGACGAGATCGACGACCCCGACCGGCGCTTCGAGCTGGAACTGGTGCTGCGGGCCCAACGTCTGCGGGGCGAGCTCGGGGATCCCAGGAGCCGGCGTTGACGCGGCCTAGTACTGCAACGAGGGTCTGCCCTCCGCCCGCGCGTGCGGGCGCAGCCATTGCCGCTGCACCCCACGATGACTAACCTGTGTTCGTCATGCCGACCGCCTGTTGAAATTTCGAACATAGGCCTAGATCAAGGGAGGGGGCCGGTCGTGGGACGCCTCGTACCCGCCGTGACCCGGGCTCTGGACATCCTGGAGCTCTTCCTCGACGGGGACGGGACACTCTCCGCACCCGACATCGTCCGCAGGCTCCAGCTGCCGCGCACCACGGTGCACGAATTGGTCACCACGCTCGCCGCCCGCCAGTACATCGTCCCGGTCCCCGGCCAGCCCGGACGGTACCGCCTGGGGGTGCGCCCCTACCAGCTCGGCAGCCGGTACGCCGAGCAGCTCGACCTCGCCGCCGAGGGCCAGCAGGTCGCCCGCTCGGTCGCCGAGACCTGCGACGAGACCGTGCACGTGGCGATCCTGGAGGACACCGACGTCATCTACATCGCCAAGGTCGACTCCACGCACGCGGTGCGTATGGTGTCCGCCGCCGGGCGCCGCCTGCCGGCCCACTGCACCTCCGTCGGCAAGATGCTGCTCGCCTCCCTCCCCGAGCAGGAGCTTGCCGCGCGCATCCCGGACGGCACCGAGCTGGCCGCGATGACGCCCAACAGCATCACCGACCCGGCCGCGCTGCGCGAGGCCCTCGCCCAGATCCGGCAGCGGGGCCTCGCCGTGGAGAGCCGCGAGTCCAACCCGGACGTCAGCTGCGTGGCCGCCCCGGTGCGCGACCGCACCGGTCAGGTGGTCGCGGCCCTGTCCATCTCCGTGCCCATGATCCGCTGGAGCGAGGAGCGCCGGGCCGAGCTGGAGCAGCTCGCCGTGAAGGGCGCCACCGAGCTGTCCGAGCGCCTCGGCCACCGGAGCATGGGGTGAGGTACGAGGTGGCGGTGCGGGCGCGGGCGGAGCTGGGCGAGGGCCCGACGTGGGACGCGAAGGCCGGGCTTGTGCTGTGGGTCGACATCCTCTCGTCCCGGGTGCACACCTACGACCCCGCCTCGGGGCGGCGCACGGTCCGCACCACCGGGCAGCACGTGGGCGCGGCCAAGCCGCGCGCGGGCGGCGGGCTGGTCCTCAACCTGCGTGACGGCGTGGGCCTGGTGGACCCGGACGGGACGTTCCGCATGCTGCACCGCGAACCGGTGCCGGGCCGCCGTGGCAACGACGCCGCCATCGCCCCCGACGGTTCACTGTGGGCCGGCACCATGCGCTACGACGAGGCACCCGGCGGCGGCACGCTGTTCCGCATCACCGGTGACGGCTCGGTGGAGGTCGTGCTCGACGACGTGACGGTGAGCAACGGCATCGGCTGGAGCCCCGACGGGCGGCGGATGTACTACATCGACTCGCCCACCCGCCGTATCGACGTCTTCGACCACGACCGCGGGCGGGTGGCGAACAGGCGTCAGTGGGCGCTGGTCGAGGAGGGGGCCGGCTTCCCGGACGGCCTCACGGTCGACGCCGAGGGCTGCGTCTGGGTGGCGCTGTGGGACGGCGGGGCGATCCGCCGGTACACGCCCGCCGGCGAGCTGGACCGGGTCGTCGGCCTGCCCGTCGACCACCCCACGGCCTGCGCCTTCGGCGGCGCCGACCTGACAGACCTGTACGTCACCACGGCCCGTACCGGTCTGTCCGCGCCGCACCCGCTGTCCGGCTCGCTCCTGGTGCTGCCGGACGCGGGCAAGGGCCTGCCCCAGCCGGCGTTCGCGGGCTGAACCCTCGCGCGGGGGCGGGCCGGTCACTCGTGTGCGGGCACGCTCTCGGCCGGGGCGGCGGCGCGGGCACGCACCGCCTCGACGACTTCGGGACGGCGAAGGGCGCGCGACACGGCCTGGATCTCACGCATCAGGTAGGCGGTGTCCGGGCCGGACGGGGTGGAGGCGCTGTCCGTGTCGGGGCACCGCTGCCGGGCGGCCACGGCGTCCAGGACGGTCACGGCCGCGGCGAGCACCTTCGCCCGGCCCGGATCGGCACCCAGCGCCAGGGCGGCGTCGTAGGACCGGATGCGCAGGTCCTCGTCCAGGTGCCGGGACAACTGCAGGAGCGCGTCGCGGATGAACGTCTCCCGGCGGATCAGCCGCAGCTCCGAGGTGGCGCGCGGGGCGAAGGGCTCGCGCCCGCCCGTCACGGTACGCATCAGCAGATAGAGGGGCCGCAGGCGCCGGTGATCGAGCCGGACGCGCCAGCGCTCGTGCA
Organism: Streptomyces sp. NPDC046197; assembly: GCF_040646295.1. Classification (NCBI taxonomy): domain Bacteria; kingdom Bacillati; phylum Actinomycetota; class Actinomycetes; order Kitasatosporales; family Streptomycetaceae; genus Streptomyces; species Streptomyces sp. NPDC046197. Next base: position 180,183 of record NZ_JBEYZY010000015.1, read on the forward strand.
GGTACTGGCCGACGTGCGGGACGATGAAGCCCACCGCGACCAGGGTGGCGGAGACACAGGCCGCCGACGGCGCCAGGTCGCTGCTCAGCCAGTCCAGGTCGTGGCCGGTCCACCGGGCCACCACGGCGGTGAGCTTGGAGGCGTCGAAGAACAGGTTGCTCGCGTAGCCCATGCCCAGGAGCCTGAGCCCCCAGCGCAGCCAGGCGTCGAGGCCGTCGGTGCGGATCCAGTTCCACAGGAGGCGCGCCGTGATCGTGCAGGCCGTGGCGTGGGCGAGAAGGTAGAGCAGGATCTCCTCGCGCATGAACGGTGTGTTGGCGTAGTACGTGTCCAGGTCCCGTAGCCGCTCCACCGGGACGTCCGCGAGCGCGAAGAGCACCCACAGGGCGACCACGACACCCGCGTAGACGGACACGACCAACCGGGTCGCGCGGCGGGTCTGGGCCGAGCGGTCGGCGAGGTCGTTGCGCCAGGCGATGATCAGCAGCAGCCAGCAGGCGCAGAGTGCGGTGAGCAGGGAGTACACCCACGGGGCCGAGATGTTCGGCACGCCGGTGACCCCGTTGATCCAGTGGATCGTCCTCGGCGCCGCGAAGACGAACACCGCGCAGCCGAAGAGCAGCAGGCCGCCGACGGCGCGCAGCAGCGGGTCCCGCCACATCTTGACGATGCTGGGCAGTTTGATCACCAGTGCGGCGGTCAGGACCGCGGTCGGCAGCCAGAAGGAGACGTACAGTCCGTTGAAGAGGCGGGTGGTGTCCAGCGCGAGTGGCGCCGGGCCAGTGGCTAAGTGAAGGCACGCACCGACCGGTTCCAGGGCCTTCGTCACTGCGCCGCACCTCCACGGCCGCGGTAGCCCAGCGACCGCTGCACGGGGTCGGGGGGCGTGCCGGAGCCGGGCCCGCAGACGTAGGAGCGGAACACGGTGGCCAGCCGGTGGCCGAAGTCGTCCGCCTCGGCCTCGTCGGCCTCCCGGGAGCCGTTGCGCGCCGCCACCGTCAGGACCGCGTCGCGCCAGCCGGGCGCCTCGCCCAGGGCACGGGCGGCCGCCGCACCGGCCATGTGGTGGTGCCGGTGGCCGGCGTGCAGATGCCACAACTCGTGTCCCAGGATGACCAGTTGCTGTGCGCCTTCGGCCCGCTCCTCCACGATGACCAGGTCGAAGTCCTGGAACTCCACCCACAGACCGGTCACTTCTATCTCGTTGGGGAAGCGCTCGAAGCGCAGCTGCACCGGCCGCCCGGCCCGCCGTGCGCTCATCTCCTCGCACAGCGCCTGGCACAACTCGGCCAGATCGGCGGGGGGTTGTGGCCGGGCCCGGACCGCGGTGGCGAGGGCGGCGGCGAGGCCGCGCCGCCCCGTGCCGTGCCGTGCGCGCCGCAGCCCGGCGGCGATCCGGGCCGTCCCGCTGCGCACGCCCGCGAAGTCCATCGCTCCCCCCTCACCCCGGTCGGCGGTCCGAGCCTACGCGGCCGGATGTGCTGGCGTCATGCGATCGGACGGCCGTTCGCCCCCGGCGCGGATGCCCGTGACACCACGGCCGAACCCGAGCGGTCGGCCGGGGATGTCTCCGCCCCGGCGGCCGGGACGTCACCGTCCGGCGAGGCTCCCGGCGTCACCGTCCCGGCGAGGCTCCCGGCGTCACCGTCCGGGGCAAGGCTCCCGGCGTCACCGTCCCGGCGAGGCCACCGGCGTCACCGGCACTCCACCGGCCGCGCTGCCCAGCAGCGTCAGCCGCACCTGCCCCGGACCCGACAGCGTGGTGAACTCCGACAGGACCGCCAGGGCCAGTGTGTTGCCGCCGCGGGTGCGCAGGATGCCGTTGGGCAGGACGAACGTGTGCTGCGGGCCCACGTTGTTGATGTACTGCCCCATGTTCCAGCCGTTGAGGAAGATCTGGACGCGGTAGGCGCGGTACGGGTCGTCGTCCAGCGTGAGGCCGATCGAGGCGTCCACGCCCGGGTCCACGTCCAGCGTGAAGGTGGTCCGGTACCAGGTCACGCCCTGCCGCCGCACGGTCCGCGGGAAGTCCACGGACTCCCAGTCGCGGTCCGCGAACCCCGGCAGGTGCCAGCCCTCTCGCTCGCCGTACAGCCCGCCGTTGTTCTGCGGCCCGCGCACCGGATCGGGCGCGGCCTCGCCCTGGATCCGCCAACGCACCCGTGGCGCGGCCCCCGTGAAGCCGGCCGCCGTCAGTCCGCGCGCCGCCTTGTGCGTGTCCTGCGCCCTGCCGTCCTGGTCGTGCTGCATCCGCCGGACCAGGACGGACAGCACGTGCCGTCCGGGGGTGCGCAGCCGCTGCCGTACCGGGAAGGTGGCCGTGTCCGTCCAACTTCCCTTGCGGACCGTGCTGTTGTCGGGCACCGGCATGCGGTGCGTGCCCAGCGGCTCACCGTCCAGCCAGGCCATCAGCAGTCCCTGCGTGCCGGTGCCGTAGGCGAGGGCGACCTCCTCGATGCCGGTGGCGTCCGTGAACGTGCCCCGGTACCAGACGTCCCCGTAGTGGAAGCCGTAGTCGTCGGCGAACAGCACCGGCTGTCCCTCGGGCACCGGTGTCGTGCTGAAGGAGGACCTCCGGTCGGCCACCTGCCAGGAGGAGTCGTCGAAGCTGGGCCCGGCCTCGGGGTTCTCGGTGCGCATCCGCCAGCCGCCCAGCGCCGGCAGTCGCACCGCGGGCACTCCGGGCAGCGCCGCGCCGGTGGTGTGCAGGCTTCCGGTGCCGCGCGGCAGCACCCGCACCGGGCGCCCGTTCCATGTGACGCTCTCGATGCCGCGCGGTCCCCACACCTCGAGCCCCGCCGGTGCCACGGTGTCGCCGGTGAGATGGACCGTGGAGCCGCTGAGGGCGGCGGTGCGCAGCAGCGCCGGTCCGTGGACCAGGAGCGAGCCGGCCGGGGTCTCCCGCGGCCACAGGCGCAGGGAGTCCGCCTCGTCGGCGAAGATCAGCAGCAGTGGCCGGTCCACCCCGTCGCCCTGGACCAGCACCTGGACCAGTCCGCCCGCGCCGATGCCGCGGCCGAGGCCGGAGCCCAGCGGAGCGGTGACGTGCAGCAGACCCTGGTCGTAGACGTACCCGGACTCCTGGTCCAGCTGCGTGACCCGCGGCTCCTCGGCGCACTCCAGCGCCACGTGGGCCATCTCGCCGTGCCACCCCGTGAACACGGCGATGTCCAGCCGCCCGGCGGACAGGAACAGCATCGGCTGGGCGGTGCCGTGGCGCAGCCTGCGCTGTCCCAGGGACAGCCCGGTCACCAGCAGCCGCGCGTCGCGGGCCGGCACGGTGACCGGCAGGTCCTGCCCTGCGGCGGGCAGGGTCGAGGAGACCTTCTTGCCGCTGTCGTTGCGCAGCACGTAGACGTGGGCGCCGGTGTCCGGGTTGGTCAGGTGGTAGACGGTGAGCCCGGCCGCCTTGACGTCGGCCGCCCGGTCCAGCTTGGCGAAGTCGGGGATGCGCTGCAGCATGTGCCCGATCTGGTGCATCGCCACCAGCTTCTCGGTCGGCTGCCGCCCCTCGTCGAAGGCCGCCCCGTAGTCGTACGACGTGTAGACGACCGGCGCGGGCAGCCAGCCCCAGGAGGTGCCGCCGAAGCTCATGTACACGTTGTGCAGGGTGATGCCGTTGGCGAGGTTGGTCAGGTGGAAGCGCCGCTCGTAGGCCGAGTCCCGGGTCCGCCGCGACTCGGCGTACCCCTTGCCCCGGAAGAAGACCCCGCCCCACGGATCGAACCAGCCACCCCCGAACTCGGGAATGAAGCCCGGGGTGGTGGGGCTCGCGGTCGACCCGCCCGTCGGCCCCCCGGTCCCGAAACGCCCCCAGTCGGGCGGGGTCTGCGACGGTGCGGGATACCCGTCGAAGCCGTACAACCAACGCCCGCTCTCCCCGCCGGTGTCGAAGGACCCGGGTACCCAGTGGCCGTTGCGTCCCTTGTCGTTGTGGAACAGCGGTACGTCGATGCCGTCGGCGCGCACCTTCTTGTAGAGGTGTGCCATGTAGGCGCGGCCGGTCGGCTCGTGGACGTGGGCGTCGTACTCGTTCTCGATCTGGTACAGCAGGACCGTGCCGGTGCCCCGGGTGAACAGGTGCCGGGCGGCGATGGCGTTGACGTGGGTGAGCCACTCGTCGGCGTACGCCAGGTACGTCGGGTCGTCGGTCCGGGCGGTGCCCCTGGTGGCCGTGAGCCAGCCGGGGAAACCACCCCCGTCGACCTCGGCGTTGATGTAGGGGCCGGGGCGCAGGACGACGTACAGACCGGTCTCGGCGGCCGTGCGCAGGAACAGGTCCAGGTCCCGGACACCGGTGAAGTCGTAGTGCCCCGGGGCGGGGGAGTGGTAGTTCCACGACACGTAGATGCTGACGGCGTTGTAGCCGTGCGCCCGCATCTTCTGCAGCACGTCCCGCCACAGGGAGGGACTGGGCAGCCGGAAGGGATGCATCTCGCCGGACCACAGGACCAGCCGGCGGCCGTCGACCAGCAGCGAGTAGCGGTCGAAGCCGATGGTGTGCCGCTGCCCGTCGGCGCTCGGCGGCGCGGGCGGCGGCCCCGTGGGTACCGAGTGCGCCGCGTAGGCCGTGGGTGCCCCCGGCCCGCCGCTGCCGCCCAGGGCCAGTCCGAGCGCGGCGGTGCCGGTGAGGGCGCCGAATGAACGTCTGCTGAGCGCCAAAGCTGTGCCTCCCGGGCGGCGATCTTACGGGGCGCAGGTGCCGCCATTCTCCACGGGGGCGAGGCCCACAATGGTCCCATGAGGATCTCGGCGCGGGCGGACTACGCGGTACGGGCGGTTCTGGAACTGGCCGTCCGGCAGGAGGACGGCCCGGTGAAGGCGGAGGCGATCGCGGCGGCGCAGGGCATTCCGCACAAGTTCCTGGAGGGGATCCTCGGCGACCTGCGGCGCGCGGGCGTGGTGACCAGCCGGCGCGGCGGGGGCGGCGGTTACGGACTCGCCCGCGAGGCCTGCGCGATCACCGTGGCGGACGTGATCCGCGCGGTCGACGGCCCGATCGTGTCGGTGCGCGGCGAACGGCCGACGGGCCTGGCGTACACGGGATCGGCCGAGCCCCTGCTGCCCCTGTGGATCGCGCTGCGCGCCAATGTGCGCAAGGTCCTGGAAGGCGTCACGATGGCCGACATCGCGGCGGACGCCCTGCCGGAGCCGGTACGGCGACTGGCGGCGGAGCCGGCGGCCTGGGAGAACCCGTAGCCGCAGTGAAAGGAACGCATGTGTGAATGGCCGGAGAGTGACCTTCTCCGGCCGCGGGCGGCTGCGTACGATTCGACCGCTCCCGGCCTTCACAGTGCGTCCATGGTTCCTCCACGGGCGGGAGTGTCTGTACGTGTCTATTGGCATGTACATGGCGCACACGCGGCACATGCCCTGTAACCCCCCACTGAACGGATGGAGAACCATGGCTGGTGGCCTGCTCATGAGTGGCGCGATCGCCGCGCTCCTGACCACCGCGCTTCCCGCGCACCCCTCGTCCCCCGTGCTCGACAACCCGCCCCCGGACAAGATCGTCATCGACGTGGCCACGGTGAACGGCTCCGGCTGTCCCCAGGGCACGACCGCCATCGCCGTCTCCCCGGACAACACGGCCTTCACGGTCACCTACAGCGACTACCTCGCCCAGGCGGGCGGCAACTCCGACCCCACGGCGTTCCGCAAGAACTGCCAGCTCAACCTGATCGTCCACGTACCGCAGGGCTTCACGTACGCCGTCGCCAGCGCCGACTACCGGGGCTTCGCCTCGCTCCAGTCCGGCGCGAACGGCACCCAGAAGGCCTCGTACTACTTCCAGGGCTCCTCCAGCACCGCGGCCCGGACCCACCCCTTCAGCGGCCCGTACAACGACAACTGGCAGGCCACCGACAGCACCGACTGGGCCCAGCTGGTCTGGGCACCCTGCGGAGTGCTGCGCAACTTCAACATCAACACCGAGATCCGGGTCAACGCGGGCACGACCTCGCCCGGCAAGGTCAGCTTCATGACGATGGACTCGACGGACGGCGACATCAGCACGGTCTACCACCTGGCGTGGAAGCACTGCCCGAACTCCTGACGCGAGATCGGGGGGCGGCCCGGTGACGGGCCGCCCGTTCTCCGTGGCGGGGCAACCGGAGGCCGATCTCGATGGTCTGACGACACATGGTTACTCGCTGGGCGAGCAGGAAACGGCGATACGCGACCGCGGGCTGCGCCGCGGCCCTGGTCGCGGCCCTGGTGTGGGGCACGGCGGCCCTGGCCACGGGCGGCACGCACGGACCGCGGGGCGCGGACGGAGCACACGGTACGCACGCGGCCGCGACGACGAGCCGCCGGTGGACCCCGACTCCGACTGCGGCTCCGGCGGTGTCCGCCGAGGGCGGCCTTGAGCTGCGTTCCGCGCCGAACGTCTTCTACCTGCCCCGGTACAACCCGCGCGGCAAGCAGCAGTACGCCCCCGAGTACACCGTCGTCCTGAAGGCGGCACCGGCCTCAACCGGCGGGGGACAAGGGGCGGTCCGCAAGGTCGAGGTGGCCCTCGACCTGTCCGCCTTCGCGGGGAAGGCGGAGATCTCCTTTCTGAACAAGGCCTACAACTGCGTCCGTTCCGGCTTCCGGGTGAACTGCGCGCTCGGCGACCTCAGGCCCGGTCAAGAGCCCAGGTTCGCTCCGTTCTCCGTGACGCCGAGCCGCGGGGCGGCGGCCCTGGGACCGGCCGGAACCATCCGCATGACGGTACGCGCCGCCGGCACGCCCACCATCCGGCACACCACCCGCCTGGTCGTGGGCACCCCGGACCTGACCGCCCGCCAGGACTACAAGCGGCTCACCAACGCGCGTCCAGGGGACGAGATGCCGCTCACGCCCGCCTTCGGCAACAAGGGCGACATCGGCATCGAGGGCGGCATCAGCGTCCTGGTGACGGCGGAGGAATCCACCCTTGTGCCGCGGTACGGCAACTGCCGCTACGACAAGGCGACAGGGGCCACCCGGGCGCAGTGCGACTTCCCCGGGCCGCTGCCCGCTGGGGCGGCGTACGAGACCGACGGACCCGTCACCGCGGTCGTCGGTCAGGCGGCGCGGACCGGCAGCGTCTTCTACACCGTGGCGCGCACCATCGACATCGACGTCCTCGCCGAGCTGCCCGAGTCGGCACCGCACGGCAGCGGTGCGCCGCTGCGGCTGCGGCCCGTCGACGGCGGCGCGTTCACCGGGGACGGAGGCGCACCGGGCGAGCGGGCCATCGGTGGCGCGGTGACCTTCGAGACCACCCGGAACAACGACCTGGAGGCCGTCGGCTTCACCATCAAGGGCAAGGTCGGCTGGACCTTCGACGTGGTCGTGCCCTACCCGAAGGGCACCGGCTGGGACGGCACGATGTGGGTGACCCCACCCGAAGGCGTCAGCGTCATCGACGTGCCCCCGGGAGACCACGAGAGCGACATCCCCTACTGCTCCCCGCCCCTGACGAAGGGCGGCCCCGCCGCCTGTCACGGCCCGACCCCTCCCGGCACCGTGATGCGCGTACACATCGACAAGTGCGTCGAGGGCGCCCACGGCAGCGTGAAGGTGACCTCCGACCCGACCACCGACCCGAACCAGGACGACAACTCGGCCCCGGTGACGATGGAGTACGTCATCTAGCGGCGCAGGTCGATGATGAAGCTGAGCGCGCGCGGCGGCTTGCCCCGGGTCGGCAGCAGCCCTTGCCGGGCGAGGCGCGCAGCGATTCGCCCGCCGAGCCGGACGCGTTCCGCCGCCGGGCAGGACGGTGCGCGCCGCGGTCGACCTGCGGGGTCTGTCCCGGGCGTGACTACGGGTGACCACGGGTGATGGAGAGCCCTGGCGCGCCCGAGGTCCACGGCTCCGGCCTCACTGATGGGCAGGAAGTACTTCACCTGCCACGCCCGGGTGTTGCGGGCCTGGCGGTTCGTCCCGTTGCCATTCCCCCATCCTGCCGGCACGCCAACCGAACGGATGTCCGCCCCTCGCCGGTACTCGACGACGGGGGCGCCCGCCGGTTGGCTTCCGCCGGACCTGTTCCTCGAACGCCCGGAGGCCGGAAAGGAGCTTGACCAGGTGCGCGACCAACTCCCCGAGGATGCCGTCGCGCCGTGGGAGACGGCATGAACTCGCGCCGCTTGGCCGATTCCCCTGTTGATCACCGGCCCGGACTGTTCGAGGCTGAGGCTCTTGCCCAGAACGAACAACGGGGGTTCGCATGAAGGTCCTCATCTCCGGCGCGAGTGTCGCCGGTCCGGCCCTGGCTCACTTCCTGCACCGTGACGGACACGAGGTGACCGTGGTGGAGCGCGCTCCGGAGCTGCGCGACAGCGGCTACGCCGTCGACTTCCGGGGAGCGGCGTTCGAGGTGCTGGAGGAGATGGACATCCTGGAGGAGGTGCGCGCGCACGCCACGGGTATGCGTGGCACCGACCTCCTGGACGCGGACGGCAACCGCGTCGGCGAGCTGCCGGCCGAGGTCTTCGCGGGGGAACTGGAGGTTCCCAAGCGTGACTTGACCCGCATTCTGCACGAGCTCACGGCAGACTCGGTGCGCTATGTCTTCGACGACTCGATCAACAGCATCGAGCAGGAAGCGAGCGGTGTGCGGGTCGGCTTCGAGCGCGGCGAGCAGGACGTGTTCGACCTGGTGGTCGGCGCGGACGGCATCTACTCCGTGGTGCGCCGCCTGGTCTTCGGCCCGCATTCGGAGGCGATTCGGCACCTCGGTCTCTCGGGCGTCGGGTTCAGCACGGCCAACCACCTGGGCCTGGACCACCGGGGCGTGCTGCAGCAGACGCCCGGCAGGGCCGTGTACATGGTCAGTACGGCGGATCGCGACCGGATGGCCGTCAGTCTGTCCTTCGCCAGCGACTCGGCGGAGCTGGACCTGCTGGACCGCGCGGAGCAGGAGCGGATCACCCGCGAACGAATGGCGGGCGCCGGCTGGTTGGTGCCCCGGCTGCTGGAGGACATGGCCGCCGCCTCGGACTTCTACTTCTCCTCGGCCTGTCAGGTGCGGCTGGACCGCTGGCACGAGGGCCGGGTCGTCCTGCTGGGCGACGCCGGTTACTGCGCCGCCCCGACCTCGGGGATGGGCACCTCCCAGGCCCTGATCGGCGCCCGCACCCTCGCCCGTCACCTCGCGGACACCGGCAACGACCACACCAAGGCCTTCGCGGCCTACGAGCAGGAGCTGCGCCCGTACGTGACGCAGAACCAGGAAATCGGCAGCGAGGGGGCGCGACGCTTCGGCGCCTGACCGGCAGCGTCGCGGACGGGGTCGCTGCGTCGCGAGCGGCCCCGTCCGCAGCGCCGGATGACACCCTCGCCGCCGACGTTTGCTGTCAGCGTTGCCAAGCCATAGAACGACCTGGCAAGAGGGCTGTGGCCGAGTTATTCCAACCTTCCGAGAACTCCTTCAGGGCTCCCTGCAGCCATAATCCCGTGCAAGGATTTGACCATGGCTTCAACTCCGCCTTCCGGAAGGATCACAAGATCCGGACACTGGAAATATGAACCACCGAAGTTCTCCCCGGTCTCTTTCCAGCGATTCATGACCCTTGAGATTTCCCCGAGTGTCATGAATGTGGCACTCCACCTTGTCCCGTCGGGAAGCCTCAACTCGGCATCGACGTTCTCGACTGTCTCGGCCTGATCGTCAGCACCCAACATGAAGAGCGCCGTGAACTGGGGATTTCTGACGACGTGGAAGAGATTACTGCCCATAGAGCTGCTTCAACCTCGCAATTACCTTGGCTTCAGCCTGGGCGGCGGCTTCCTGGACCCGGTTGTCCGTCTCACGCGCCGTGTACTGGCCCTCCGCGAGGAACTTCGCCACGTCCTCGGGCGATCTCTGCAGCGCCGCCTTGCCCGCGTCCCTCACCCCAGGGCCACCGAGGTTGATCACCCTCGACGCCTCGACGCGCTGGTCCTGCTCCAACGGGGCCTTCCAGCCCCCGCGCAGGAACGCGGTCACATCGTCCGCATTCTGCGACGCAAGCGCGGTCTTCGCCGCCTCGCGCACAGCCGGACCGCCGGCGTTGATGATCCGACTGACGTCCACGCGGTCATCGACGGCCTGGAGGACGGGCTCGTCACGGATGAACGCACGGATCTCGTCGTCACCGCCGAGCAGCGCCCGCTCAGCGGCTTCCTTCACCCACTGCCACCATCGCGCCAGTAATCCACCACGAGCTCGCGGTCGGGAAAGACGACCGAGTCGTCGTCCGCTGCCGTGGCCGGTGAGGCCCCGAGGAGTCCCGCTGCCAGAGCCAGCGGCAGCAGTCCGGCGGTCGCACCGCGTAAGACGGTGCGGCCCCGGGCCCGCATGGGCTCACTGGCCCGGCCGTACGACGCCCGCACGGGGCGCCAACGCTTTCTCATGCAAAGTCCTCTTCATACCTGACGGCTCCGCGAGGTCTTGGTGCGTCAGCCTTTTCCCCGGCGTGGACGCCAACGGCCTGCACGACCAGATCCGCCTCGCAGCAGCCAACTGACCCGCTCCGTCATGGCTCTAGAAAGGCGGACCGACCCCTTCAACAAACGTCCCTCACCCACCCGCACAACCGGACGCGCACCCTGCCGTCCGGCGTGCCTGACTGGAGCATCTTTCCTTGCATAGAACACGAATACGTTGTGGCTCACTCGCCGTAATGTGCACCGCACTGCTGCTGGGCAATGCCGTATCGGCCTCAGCCGCCGGCCGGGCCACTCCCGTGCCGAGCCCCCGGACGTCCGCAGCCTCGTCCCCGGTCGGCAACGGCAATGCAAACGGCAACGGCAACGGCAACGGCAACAGCGACTGGACGGTTCAGGACGCCCTCCGTTTCTGGACTTCGCAGCGCATGGACTCGGCCACCGACCCGTCCGGACGTACCGCCCCACCGCCGGCCTCGGTGGCACCGCGCGTCAAGCGGCCCACCGCACGGACCGACGGCGTCCACTTCGCCGGTGTCAAGTCCGTCGGCGTGCTCTTCAGCACGGACAAGGACATGAAGGCGCACTACTGCACGGCGAGCGTGGTGCGCAGCGCGGGGCACGACCTGATCCTGACCGCGGGGCACTGTCTCGGCAGCCGGGCGGCGTTCGTCCCGATGTACGACCACACCAAGTCGGCCGCCGCTCAGCCGTACGGGATGTGGCCGGTCAAGGAGTGGTTCCGCGACCCGCAGTACGCCTCCGACAAGAGCTCCAACTCCGACCTGGACTACGCCTTCGCGAGCCTGACGGACAACGGCGGCCGCAACGTCGAGGACGTCGTGGGAGGCAACACCCTGGTCCCCACGCCGGGCTTCGTCAACCAGGCGACCGTCATCGGCTACCCGATGATCAGGTACGACACGCAGGACCTCGCGGTGCGCTGCTCCGGCGTACCGACGGCCGCGGTTCCGGCGTACAACCAGATGCAGATCGACTGCGGCGGCATGTGGGGCGGGGTCTCCGGTGGACCGTGGTTCGCCTCCTTCGACCCCTCGGGCGACACCGGCCAGATCATCGGCAACGTGGGCGGCTTCAACGCGGGCGGGCCCGATGTGCCCGCCAGTGACCCGCGGTACAACCGGATCACCTACAGCCCGCTGCACGGGGACCGGTTCTTCCAGCTCTACGACGACGCGCAGCACGGCCTGCACGCCGACCGCGGCCCCTACCAGCAGCCGCCCCTGCCCTACTCCATGGGCCGGGGCGAGAGCTGGAAGCACGCCAGACTCATGGCCGCGGGCGACTTCAACGGCACCGGCCACAGCGACCTGATCGCGGTGCGGGACGACGGCACGGTGACCCTCTACGCCGGCGACGGCAAGGGCGCCTTCGTCTCCGAACGGCAGCTGCGCGCCCCCAACACGACGTGGGCGCACGCGGCGAGCATCACCGCGGGCGACTTCACCGGATCGAACCGCTTCGACCTCATGGTGCGCTGGACCGACGGCGAGGTCACGCTCTACGGCGATGTCGGCGCCAACGGTCTCAACAATTCCGGCACGCGCATGATCGGCCCCAACCCCACCTGGCGGCGCGCCACCCAGATCGTCGCGGGCCGCTTCAACGCCGCGACCTACGTCACCGACCTGATGGTGCTCTGGTCCGACGGCAAACTCACCCTCTACACCAATGTGAGCGCGGGCGAGTTCGGGCCGCCGCATCAGCTCGCGGCGCCCAACTCGGTATGGAGGAACGCCACTTTGCTCGGCAGCGGCGAGTACTCCGGCGGCCGGAAGTGGGACCTGATGGCCAAGTGGCCCAACGGTGAACTCGACACCTACACCGGCCCCACGCTCTCCTCCGTGGGCACCAAGGTGCGCGTCCAGAACGCCGACGGTCTCGGCAACGCGGTCATGACCACCGGTGACTTCACCGCCGACCACCACACCGACGACGTCGTCGCCCTCCGCCCCAACGGGGAGACGGCGATGTACACCGACACCGGCGCCGATCACCTCGGCAGCGAAGTGGGCCTCGTTCCCCACGGATGAACCGTTGACGGCACCCTTACCCCGCCTGCCCCATCCCCGCCGCATTCGGCCAGGCCTGGGGGCTCGGCCAGCCTGTTGGCGGGGCCGGGGTCAGGCCGGGCACGGGTGTGCCGGGGGCCGGTGGGGCGGTCATGCCGCGGACCTGGGCGGCCGTGAGGCCGCCGCGGGCGGGGACTCCCGGTGGCGTGGGGCCGGTCGCCGCGGCGGCGGCGGGCACCGGTGAGGACATCGGGGGCTGGACCGGCGCCGGGAACTGCTGCGGTGCCGCCGGGGTCAGCGGCTGCGCCGGAACCGGGGCGGGAGCCGGAAGCGGGGCGGGGGCCGGCACAGGAGCGGGTACCGGTGCCGGGAGCGGAGCCGGTGGCTGGGGTGCGGCGGGCTGGGCTGCCGCCGGCATCGGCATCACGCCGGCCGGCTGCGCCGCGGGTGCGGCGGAAGCGGCGGCGGGGAGCGGCATGCCGGTGCCGGCGGCCGGGGCGGCGGCCGGACCCGGGGTGGGCCCGGCGCCGGGGGACGAGGTCGCGGCCAGGCCCGGCCCCGGCGCCGGACCCACCCCGGCCCGGGGCGCAAGCTCCCGCATGCCCGCCCCGTTGGTCTCGTTCATCAGCCGGTCCACCGCCGCCGTACCCGAGCTGTAGCTGGTCCCTGTGCCCAGCTCGGGTACGGCGGCTCCCCTCCTGGTCCCGTAGAGCACCTGCTCCAGGCCGGACACCAGGCGACGCACGTCCACCTGGGGGCGCACCACGAGGCGCAGGAAGCGGCTGGACGAACCGATCTTGTTGCCGCACTCGCGGACCAGGATCCGGTGCTCGGTGAGCAGCCGGTCGCGGACCACGGTGCCCTCCGCGCCCACGGGGAGGCGCACGAAGAGGAAGTTGCCCTGGGACGGGTAGACCGTCAGGCCGGGCAGTGCGGACAACTGGCTGGCCATCTCCAGGCGGTCGCGGCGCACCTGCTGGAGACTGTGCTGGTATTCGGTGCCGTGCTCCCTGAGCATGAAGACGACGTGCTCGGCGAAGGAGTTGACGTTCCACTTCGGCAGCATCGAGCGGATCCGGCCCGCCAGCGCCGGGTTCGCCACCAGGTAGCCGAAGCGGATGCCGTGCAGCCCGAAGTTCTTGCCGAGGCTGCGCAGCACGATCACGTTCGGGCGGAGCATCGCCTCCTGGACCACGCTCGGCTCGGCCTCGGCGTCCGCGAACTCCAGGAACGACTCGTCGATCACCACCAGGTCCAGGTCGGCCATGGCGTCCATGAACTGCACGAGGCTGTGCCGGTGCAGGAAACCGCCGTCGGGGTTGTTCGGATTGCAGACCACCGCGACCCGGGTCCCGCGGGTCCGGATGAAGTCGGCGTACTGCGCGAGGTCGAGCGCGAAACCGGCGGACTCCTGGAGCGGGAACATGTCGACCCGCTTTCCGGTCTCCATGGGCTGGTCGGTCCAGCGGCCGAAGGTGGGGACGGGGACGGCGAGGGACTCGCGGACCAGCAGGTGGTCGATCCAGGTGATCAGCTCGGTCGAGCCGTTGCCCATGGCCACGCACTGCGGCGGCAGTTGGAGGAGGCTGCACAGTTCGGCCGTGATCGTGTCGGCGCCGCTCGGGTAGTACGTGATGATGTCGCGCAGCCTGCCCGCCATCTCCTCGAACATGGCGGGGGTGGGGAAGTAGGGGTTGCAGGGGATGCAGAAGTCCACGGGACCGGTCCCGTCGCTCTCCCGCGCCAGGGCCGCCATCGACGGGCTGTGGGCCGCGACGCCGCGGAACAGCGAGGTGACGTTGTCGGCCATGGAACCTCCGTGGGGGGCGGGCCCGGCAGAGCGGGGACGGCCGGGCCCGTCGTCTTTGGGTGGCCCGCGCGGGGGAGCACGGGCCACCCATGGATACGGAGGCGCACGGGGCGCCGTTCAACTCATGTGAGGGAAGTGTGTCCGTCCGGGGACGTTCCAGGGACCTCCGAGGGGCTTCCGAGGGGCTCAGGCCCCGAACGAGTGGATCGTCGTCGTCCGGTACGTCCGACCGGGCCGCAGCACCGTCGAGGGGAACGTCGGCTCGTTCGGGGAGTCCGGGAAGTGCTGTGTCTCCAGGCACAGGCCGTCGCCCTGGCGGTAGGTGCGCCCCGAGGTGCCGACCAGTGTGCCGTCGAGGAAGTTGCCGGAGTAGAACTGCAGGCCCGGCTGGTCGGTGGCGATCCTCAGGGTGCGGCCGGAGTGCGGGTCGTGCAGGGTCGCGACGTGCTCGGGCCCGGCCGTGACGCCCTTGTCGAGGACCCAGTTGTGGTCGTAGCCCTTGGCGGTGACCTGCTGGGGGTGGCCGGCCCGGATGTCCCGGCCGATCGGCTTGCCCCGGCGGAAGTCGAAGGGGGTGCCCGCCACCCCGGCCAGTTCGCCGGTGGGGATCAGGCCCGAGTCGGTGGGCGTGTAGCGGCCGGCGGCGATCGTGAGCTCGTGGTCGTGGATGCCGCCCGTGCCCTCGCCCGCGAGGTTCCAGTACGTGTGGTTGGTGAGGTTGACGACGGTCGGCCTGTCGGTGGTGGCCTCGTAGTCGATGCGCCAGTCGCCGTGCCGGGTGAGGGTGAAGGTCACCTTCGTCCTGAGCGTGCCGGGGTAGCCCATCTCGCCGTCGACGCTGGTGTAGTGCAGGTGTAGGCCGACGTCGGAGCCCGCGGTGAAGGGCTCCACGTCCCAGACGTGCTTGTCGAAGCCCTTGGCACCGCCGTGCAGGCTGTTCACGCCGTCGTTGACGGAGAGCCGGTACGTCGTGCCGTCCAGCGTGAACCGCCCGCCTGCGATGCGGTTGCCGTAGCGGCCGATGGTGGCGCCGAAGTACGGGCTCTTCGCCACGTAGTCGTCGATGGCGGCGAACCCCAGGCAGACGTTGGCGTACCGGCCGTGCCGGTCCGGGATCTCCAGGGACTGGACGATGCCGCCGTAGCTCAGGACCTTCATCCGCGTGCCGCCGTTCTCCAGCGACCAGCGGTGGACCTTCGTGCCGTCGGCCAGCCTGCCGAACAGCTCCTTCACCGGCTTCCTGCCTGCCGGACCGGCGGCCCGGGCCGTGCCGCCGAGCGTGGTCGCGGCGATGCCCGCGGCCGTGGCCGTCGCGATGACCGAGCGTCTGTTCAGTTCCATGTGCGGCTCCCGTGAAGGTCGGGGCCCCGCCGGGAGGGCGGGGCCCGAGCTGACTTACGAACCGGACTTGCGCTTGTTCCACACGTCGAAGCCGACTGCCACCAACAGGGCCAGGCCCTTGATGACCTGCTGCCAGTCGGTGCCGACGCTGAGGAGGTTCATGCCGTTGTTCAGCACGCCGAGGACGAGACCACCGATGATCGCGCCGAGCACGGTGCCCACACCGCCGCTCATCGACGCGCCACCGATGAACGAGGAGGCGATGGCCTCGAGTTCGAAGTTCACGCCTGCCTTCGGCGAGGCCGCGTTCAGCCGGGCGGCGACCACCAGACCCGCCAGGGCCGCCAGCACGCCCATGTTCAGGAAGACCTGGAAGGTGACCCGCTTGTCCTTGACGCCGGACAGCTTCGCGGCGGGCAGGTTGCCGCCGATCGCGTAGATGTGGCGGCCGAAGACGGCGTTGCGCATCACATAGCCGTAACCGACCACCAGCACACCGAGGATGATGAGCACGATCGGCGCGCCCTTGTAGCTGGCGAGCAGCAGCGTGAGGACGAGGACCGCGGCCACCAGGGCGACCAGCTTCAGCGCGAACAGCCGCGCGGGCAGGACGTCGAGGGAGAACTCCTGCTGCCGGCGCCGGTCCCGCACCTCCTGCCACACCACGGCGGCGACCAGGACCAGGCCCAGGAGCAGTGTGAGGTTGTGGTAGTTGGTGTTCGGGCCGACCTCGGGCAGGAACCCGTTGCCGACCTTCTGCAGTCCGTCCGGGAACGGGCCGAGGGTCTGCCCCTTGAGCAGGATCTCCGTCAGACCGCGGAAGAGCAGCATCCCGGCCAGGGTGACGATGAACGACGGTATGCCGAGATACGCGATCAGAAAGCCCTGCACCGAGCCCGCCACCGCGCCCACCAGCAGGCACAGTACGACGGCCACGGGCCAGCCGAGATGATGGCTGACCGTCAGCACCGCCGCGAAGGCGCCCACGAACGCGGTGAGGGAGCCGACCGACAGGTCGATGTGCCCGGCGATGATCACCAGCATCATGCCGATCGCGAGGATCAGGATGTAGCTGTTCTGCAGCACCAGGTTGGAGACGTTGCGCGGCAGCAGCAGGTCGCCGCCGGTCCAGATCTCGAACAGGACGACGATCAGGCCGAGCGCGATCAGCATCCCGTACTGCCGCATGTTGCGGCGCAGGCCGTTCAGCACCAGCTGCAGCAGGCCCTCGCCCGCGGGCGATCCGCCGCCGCCCGCAGGCGCGGGGGCCGGGGTCCTGGCGGTCACATCCGTGCTCATCGCGTCACCTCTTTGTCCTGCGTGTCCTTGGTCATATGACGCATCAGCACTTCCTGCGTGGCCTCGGCCCGCGGCACCTCACCGGTCAGCCGTCCCGCGGCCATCGTGTAGATGCGGTCGCACATGCCGAGCAGTTCCGGCAGCTCGGAGGAGATGAACACGACCGCCTTGCCCTGGGCGGCGAGCCGGTCGATGACCGTGTAGATCTCGTACTTGGCGCCCACGTCGATGCCGCGCGTGGGCTCGTCCAGGATCAGCACGTCCGGACCCGCGAAGATCCACTTGCTGAGGACGACCTTCTGCTGGTTGCCGCCGGACAGCTTGCCCACCGGCTCGAAGACGGTCGGCGCCTTGATGTTCATGGACTTCCGGTAGTCCTCGGCGACCTGCCGCTCCTGGTGCTCGTCCACCACGCCCCGCCTGGCGACCTTCTTCAGCGCGGTGAGCGAGATGTTCCCCTTGATGGTGTCGATGAGGTTGAGCCCGTAGTGCTTGCGGTCCTCGGTCACGTACGCGATGCCGTGCCCGACCGCCTCGGCGACGGTCCTGGTACGGATCTCCGTGCCGTCCTTGAGGACCGTGCCGGCGGCGTACCGGCCGTAGGTGCGGCCGAAGACGTTCATCGCCAGTTCGGTGCGGCCGGCGCCCATCAGGCCCGCGATGCCGACGATCTCCCCGCGCCGCACCTCGATCGACACGTCGTCGACGACCTTGCGCTGCTGGTCGATGGGGTGGAAGACGGTCCAGCCGCGGATCTCCAGCGCCGGGGCCGTGCCCTCCTCCGGCCGGTGCGGGGTGCGCTCGGGGAAGCGGTGGTCGAGGTCGCGGCCCACCATGCCGGCGATGATCCGCTCCTCGGTCGTCTCCGGCGCCTTCACGTCGAGGGTCTCGACGGTGCGGCCGTCGCGCAGGATCGTCACCGAGCCGGCGACCCTGCGGATCTCGTTCAGCTTGTGCGAGATGATGATCGAGGTGATGCCCTGCTTCTTCAACTCCAGTATGAGGTCGAGGAGTTTGCCGCTGTCCTCGTCGTTCAGGGCCGCCGTCGGCTCATCGAGGATGAGCAGCTTCACCGACTTCGACAGGGCCTTCGCGATCTCCACGAGCTGCTGCTTTCCCACGCCGATGTCGGCGACCCGGGTCTCCGGGTGCTCGTCGAGCCCGACCCGGCGCAGCAGTTCGGTGGCGTGCTCGAGGGTGTCGTTCCAGTTGATGAAGCCGCGGGTGGCGTGTTCGTTGCCGAGGAATATGTTCTCGGCGATCGAGAGGTAGGGCACCAGGGCCAGCTCCTGGTGGATGATGACGATGCCGCGGTGTTCGCTCGCCCGGATGTCCCTGAACCGGCAGACCTCCCCCTCGAAGAGGATCTCGCCCTCGTAGCTGCCGTGCGGATGGACGCCGGAGAGCACCTTCATCAGGGTGGACTTGCCGGCGCCGTTCTCGCCGCAGATGGCGTGGACCTCGCCCTGACGGACCGTCAGCGAGACGTCCGACAACGCCTTGACACCGGGAAAGACCTTGACGATCGAGCGCATTTCCAGGACGGGTCCCGCCATGGTCGTGCCTTCCAGTCGGTTGGGGTCGGTGGATACGGCGGTTACTTCTTGAGCTCGGCGTCGGTGTAGTAGCCGCCCTTGACCAGGACGTCCTCGTAGTTGCCCTTGTCGACGCTGACCGGCTGCAGCAGGTAGGAGGGGATGACCTTGGAGCCGTTGTCATAGGTCTTGGTGTCGTTGACCTGCGGCTTCTTTCCGTTGAGAACGTCGTCGACCATTGTCGAGGCGACCTCGGCGAGCTTGCGGGTGTCCTTGTAGACGGTCTGCGTCTGCTCGCCCGCGATGATCGACTTCACCGATGCCAGCTCGGCGTCCTGGCCGGTGATGACCGGCAGCGGGTTGCTCTTGGAGCCGTAGCCGTCCGACTTCAGCGCCGACAGGACACCGATGGAGATGCCGTCGTACGGCGACAGGACCGCGTCCACCCGGCCGCTCTTGTAGGCGGAGGTGAGGATGTCGTCCATGCGCCGCTGGGCGGTGGCGCCGTCCCAGCGCAGGGTGGTGACCTGGTTGAGCTGCGTCTGGCCGGACTTGACCACCAGCTTCTTGCTGTCGATGTACGGCTTCAGGACGGTCATCGCGCCGTTGAAGAAGTACTTGGTGTTGTTGTCGTCGTTGGACCCTGCGAACAGCTCGATGCTGAAGGGGCCCTTGCCGTTCTTCAGCCCGAGCTTGTCGACGATGTAGCCGGCCTGGAGCTCGCCGACCTTGGTGTTGTCGAAGGAGGCGTAGTAGTCGACGTTCTTGGTGCCGAGGATCAGACGGTCGTAGGCGATGACGGGGATGTTGGCGTCCGCCGCCTCCTGCAGCACGTTGTTCAGGGACTTGTTGTCGATGGCCGCGACGATCAGGCCCTTGACGCCCTGCGTGATCAGGTTCTCGATCTGCGAGACCTGGGTGTCCGGGTCGTCCTCGCCGTAGACCAGCTTGGTCTTGTAGCCCTTGGCCTTGAGGTTCTTGACGACGTTGTTGCCGTCGGCGATCCACCGCTCGGAGGACTTGGTCGGCATGGCGATACCGATGGTGCCGCCCTTGGCGCTGCCCTTGTCCTCCTTGCTGCCGCCCGAGCCGTTCTGCCCGCAGGCGGACAGGGTGAGGGCGAGGGAGGCGGCCGTGGCCATCGCGGCGAGTGCGGCTCTGCGGTTGGGCATGGTCATCATCCTTGATGTGTGGGTCGGTCCCGCGGTGCGGAGGCGCTGCGGAGGGGTGCTGCGGTGGGCGCTGCGGAGGGGTGCTGCGGTGGGGTGCTGCGGTGGGTGACCGAGAACGATTGTGTGGGATTCTGCGCGAGCGTGTGACCTTCTGTGAAGCCATAGTGTCCGGAACGTTATGCCGGGGCCTCGAATCGGCTCAGCGGCCCCGGCCGCCGCGACCCCAGCGGCGCCATGTCGGCGCCCGCTCCGTGGCGGGCGAGCAGATCCAGGGCGAGCCGGCCGCGCCGCACCCGTTCCCGGGCGGTGGCCAGGGCCAGTTCCCGCAGATGGTGTCCGTAGGGATAGATGCCGGGTGCCTTGGACAGGCCGAACTTCAGATAGAGCGGTGCGCCGCGCCGGATCAGCTCGGCGACCTCGTACATTCGCACATAGCCGCCGAGGTCGTCGGGAGCCTCGACGTACATGTCCATGGGGGCGGCGGACACCCGCCGGATCTCGGTGAGGTGATCGAGTGTCAGGTCGCTGGGTACGTTGATCGAGTCGGCGCCCAGGTGCTCGAAGACGGCGTAGGACGCCGGGTTGACCGGGCCGATCAGCGCGGACACCTTCAGGGTGGTGTCGGCCGGGATGATGCCCCCCACGCGCGCCCGGTGCAGCGTCCAGAGCACGCCCTCGTCGGCGACCAGCAGACACCTCACGCCCAACTCCGTCGCGCGTACGGCGTCTTCGACGCACCCGGCGACCGCGTCGTGGCCGCGGGCCCGCAGTCCGGCGCCCCGCGATTCCGAGCGGACCGAGCCGCCGGTGTCCCAGGTGCCGCGCGGGCCGGTGAACAGGCAGAGCTCGATGTCGCGTTCGGCCGTGGCCTCGGCCATTTCGGTGATCTCGGCGTCGGTCAGCATCCACACGCCGCTGCCCTGGCTGATCCGGTGGACCGGCACGTCCAGCCGTGAGGACTCCTTCAGGACCACCGCCAGCGCCTCGGGACCCTCGCACGAAGGGATCTCGGTGCGCCAGCGGCCGCCGCCGGGGAAGGTGTGCGGTGAGGTGTCGGCGGGGTCGGGGCCGGGGGCGCCCAGACCGAGCGTGGTGAGCAGCTGCTCACCGGGCCTGCGGGTTGCCGTGGCGGAAGCGTCGGTCACAAGCTGTCCTTCGTGTTCGATCTGGTTCGGCCTGGCGGAGTGTTCGAGATGACGAACGAGGTTCGATACTCCAGGCGTGAAAAGGCTTGAGGTGTGAAGAGGTGCGAAGAGGTGTGAACAGGGCTCGGTGGTACGCCGGTCACGGCCTCGCCAGGTCACGCCGTGACCGGCAGACGGGCATGTGACGACGGGGCGAACGACACCCCCTAGGGACGGAGCAGGACCTTGCCGACCTTCGGGTCGCCGGCCCCCACCAGGTCGATGGCCTGCGAGAACTCGGCCAGCGGGAGCTCGTGGGTGACCAGCGGCAGCGGATCGAGCAGCCCGGCCGCGAACACCCGCACCGCGTGTGCCCAGGCGTCCGGCGGCGCGCCGAAGACGGTGTGCACCTCCAGCTGCCGTACGACGAGATCGGTCGGGTCGAGTCCGTCGGCGCCCGGCGCCGGAATGCCCGTCAGGACCAGCCGGCCGCCACGCCGGAGCAGTGCGGCGGCCGTACGTGCCGCGTCGGCCGACCCGGCGGTCTCGATCACCACGTCGAAGTCGCCCGGAAGCACGGGGTTTTCGGGGTTCCTGGTGCGGAAGCCGGTGGCCCCGAACCGCCGCGACAGCGCCTCCCGGTCGATGCGGGTACCGACGACCAGCAGCTCACCCGGCGAGACCGCCTTCAGGAACTGCACGGCGAACATCCCGAGGGTGCCGGTGCCGACCACGGCGACCCGTTCGCCCGGCCGGGCGTTCGCCTTCAGCGCGGCGGCCGCGATGCAGGCGGCGGGCTCCAGCAGGGCGGCGGCGGTGAGATCTGCGTGGTCGGGCAGAACGTGCAGCAGCCGGGCCGGCAGCGTCAGGGTGCCGGCCATCGCGCCGGGCCGGGTGAACCCGGTCTCCTCGTACCCGGCGGTGCACAGGGTGGTCTGGCCCGCGTGGCAGCGGTCGCAGACCTGGCAGTTGCGGAAGCCCTCGCCGACGACCTTGCGCCCCACCAGGCTCTGCGCCACCCCGGCGCCGACCGCCCGTACCGTGCCGGACCACTCGTGGCCGGGTGTGAGCGGATAACGGACGTATCCCTCGGGCCGGTTGCCCTGGTACACCTCGCGGTCGCTGCCGCAGATGCCGACGGCGTGCACCGTGACGAGCGCCTCGCCGGCCCCGGGCTCGCGCGGCGTGTGGTCCACGAGCCGGTGCGCGCCCGGTGCCTCGACGACGACCTCGGTGCTCACTTCGTGCCCTTCGGCCTGCGCTGCTCCCAGCCCTCGGCCCACAGGTCGAACCGAGCCTGCTGCTGCGGGAACTCGGCGGCCGCGTCGGTGTCCAGCTCGACGCCGAGACCGGGCGCCTCGGAGAGGTGGAAGTAGCCGTCGACGACCTCCGGGGCACCCCGGACGACCTTCTTGATCTCCGCGTCGGCGAAGTCGTTGAAGTGCTCCAGGATCTTGAAGTTCGGCGTGCTGAAACCGACCTGGAGCGACGCGGCGGTCAGCACGGAGCCGCCCACGTTGTGCGGGGCGACGAGCATGTAGTGCGTCTCGGCGGTGGCGGCCAGCTTCCGGGTCTCCCAGATGCCGCCGATGTGCCCGACGTCGGGCTGGAGGATGTCGGCGGCCTGGTTCTCGAACAGTTCCCTGAACTCGAGCCGGTCGTGGATGCGCTCACCCGTGGCGACGGGCAGGTCCACCTTCTCCGCGACCTTCCGCAGCGCCTTGAGGTTCTCCGGCGGCACCGGCTCCTCCAGCCAGGCCGGCTCGAAGGGGGCGAGCTCCTTGGCCAGCCGGACGGCGGTGGCGGGGGAGAATCGGCCGTGCATCTCCAGCATCAGCTCGGTCTTCGGGCCGATGGCGTCGCGGACGGCCTCGATCAGCGAGACGGAGTAGAGGGTCTGCTCGTGGTCCAGCTCGAAGTGCCCGGTCCCGAACGGGTCGATCTTCAGGGCCCGGTAGCCGCGGGCGACGACCTCCTGGGCGGCCTTGTGGTAGGCCTCCGGGGTCCGCTCCGTCGTGTACCACCCGTTGGCGTACGCCTTGACCCGGTCGGTGACCCTGCCGCCCAGCAACTGCCAGACGGGCACGCCGAGCGCCTTGCCCTTGATGTCCCAACAGGCCATCTCGACCACGGCGATGCCGGACATGACGATCTCACCCGCGCGGCCGTAGTCGCCGTACTTCATACGGCGCAGCAGGTCTTCCACCGCGAACGGGTCCGAACCGAGGATGTGGTTGGCCTCGGCCTCCCGCAGATAGCCGATCAGCGCGTCGGTGTGGCCCAGCATCCGGGTCTCGCCGACCCCCGTGATCCCCTCGTCGGTGTGCACCTGTACGTAGGTCAGGTTGCGCCACGGCGTCCCGACCACGTGCGTGCTGATTCCGGTGATGCGCACGGCAGCTGCCTCTCCGCTGTTCGATATTTCGTCACATGTTCGAAATCTTGGCGTGACAGTAAGGAGGGGGTGTGCGGAGTGTCAATGGGGCGAACGGGTAACGGTTCCGGCAAGGGTTTCGCGAACTCTTTCGGTGCCCGCACGAAACCTTCACAGGCACGCCTAGGAACGTGACCCTCCGGGAACTTAGTCTTCCCGCGTCATGGACTACTGCCACCCGTGCCGCCGGCACCTCAACGGCGCCCTCGCCTGCCCGGGGTGCGGCGCGCCGGCCCAGACGCTCCCTGCGTACGCGGAGGAGGCGGACGCGCATGCGCAGAGGGACGCCGCGCACGTGTCCCACGGCGGCGGCTACGTCGATGGTGGCGCCGACGGTCGTGGTGATGACGGTGGTTACGGCAGTGGTCGTGACGGTGGTTACGGCGACGGTCGTGGTGATGGTGGCGCCTACGACAGTGGTCATGACGGTGGCTACGGCGACGGTCGTGGTGATGGTCGTACCTACGACAGTGGTCACGGCGACGGTCGTGGTGATGATGGCGCCCGCGGCAGTGGTCGTGACGGTGGTTACGACGATGAAGAGGGCGAGGACGAGGACGAGGGTGAGCCGCACGGCCGGGCGGCCCGGCGCCGGGAGCAGGGCCGGTCGCGCGGGCGGTCGCGCGGGCGCGGCGGCGAAGGCCCGGGGGTCACGGCCGCGAGCCGCCGTGACCGCAAGGCCGCGGCCCATCGCAGGCGCCGGCGCCGGACTCTCCTGATCACCGCGGGCTTCGTGCTGGCCGCGGGCGCGCTGAGCCTGGCCGAACTCGGCGTGGACGCGCCGGGTCTGCCGGGCTTCTCCAGCCCGGATCCGGCGGCAGCGGGGGGTGGCGCGGCGGGCGGCGGTACGGCGTCCTCCGGTACGAGTGAAACGGCCCGGCCCCTCGGTGACACCACCGGAGGCGGGAGCGCGGGCGGGCGTACGGCGTCACCGGACGCGTCGGCGTCCCCCTCGGCCTCGGCGTCGGCGAAGGGCGCGAAGCCGTCGCCGGACGCGAGCGCGACGGGCGGCAAGCGGTCGGCACCGGCCACGGTGGGCGCGGCCGGTGGCGCGTCCTCCGCGACGGCCCCGGCCGCACCCCGGCCGCCGAGCACCCCGGCGGCCCGGCCGGTCCCGTCGAACCCGGCCCCCGCGCCGACGCACACGTGCAAGCGGTTCTTGTGGTGGTGCACGTAGGGGCCTGCGAGACGCGCCCAGCCCCTGCGTCGCCGTCCCCAGGGCCCACAGCAACCGGGCTCGCCGGCGAGCCGGCCGGCGTCAGCCGTTCAGCATCCGCCGCAGCAGATCCCGCAGGGCCAGCCGCTCCTCGTCGGACAACCCGGCCAGCGGCTCCCGCGCGAAGCGCAGCCCGTCCCGCAGTTCCGAAGCCACCCGCCGCCCCTCCTCCGTGGCCGCCGCCAGCTTCACCCGCCGGTCCGAGGGGTCCGGCCGCCGCTCCACCAGTCCCCGCACCTCCAGCCGGTCCACGATCCCGGTGACGTTGGACGGCTCGCACTTCAGCTTCTGCGCGAGCCTCCGCATCGGCAGCGGCTCCAGTGAAAGCAGGCTCAGCAGCCGCGCCTGCGCCCCGGTCAGGGCATGCTCCCCGGCCGCGTCCTCGTAGTCCTCGTAGAACCTGGCCACGACGTCGCCGATGAGTTCGACGACCTCCAGGGTCAGTGCGTCGGGGCGCCGGGTATTCGGTGGAGTGGCCATGGTCTCCAGGATACCCCGTTACTTGACATCCTGAAATATTCAGGAGCATGGTTGTTTCAGGTACTGAAGTATTTGGCCTCCCGTCCTCCCTGTCCCAGGAAAGGCGCCACCATGTCCGACACCCCCACCCTGCCCGCCGTCAGCCGTGAATGGCACCTGCTCAGCCGCCCGGTCGGCTGGCCGAAGCCGGAGGACTTCGCCCTGGTCGAGGCGGAACTCCCGCAACCGGGCGAGGGACAGGTCCTCGTCCGCAACGAGTACCTCTCCGTCGACCCGTACATGCGCGGCCGAATGAGTGCCGCCAAGTCCTACGCGGCGCCGTACGAGCTGAACCAGCCCATGCAGGGCGGCGCGGTCGGCCAGGTTGTCGCCTCCAACGCCGAGGGCGTCGCCGTCGGCGACCACGTCCTGCACTTCGGCGGCTGGCGCGAGCACGCCGCCGTGGACGCCCGGCACGCCGTCAAGGTCGACCCGCAGGCCGCACCCCTGTCGACGTACCTCGGCGTACTCGGCATGACCGGCCTCACCGCCTACGCGGGCCTGCTGCGCACCGCCTCCTTCAAGGAGGGCGACACCGTGTTCGTGTCCGGTGCCGCCGGCGCCGTGGGCAGCCAGGTGGGGCAGATCGCCAGGCTCAAGGGTGCCTCACGGGTGATCGGCTCCGCGGGCTCCGACGAGAAGGTCAAGCTGCTGGTCGACGAGTACGGCTTCGACGCGGCCTTCAACTACAAGAACGGCCCGGTGGCCGAGCAGCTGCGCGCCGCCGCCCCCGACGGCATCGACATCTACTTCGACAACGTCGGTGGCGACCACCTGGAGGCCGCGATCGGCTCGCTGAACCTGGGCGGCCGGATCGCGGTCTGCGGCATGATCTCGGTCTACAACAACACCGAGCCCGCCCCCGGCCCGAGGAACCTCGCCCGTCTGATCCAGACCCGCGGCCGCATCGAGGGCTTCCTCGTCGGCGACCACTACGACCTGCAGCCGCAGTTCGTGCAGGAGGTCGGCCCCTGGGTGCGCTCCGGCGACCTGAAGTACCGCGAGACCGTGGTCGAGGGCGTCGAGAACACCCTGGAGGCCTTCCTCGGCGTGCTGCGCGGCGACAACACCGGGAAGATGATCGTCAAGCTCTGAGATCCCGGCCGACATCATCACCGTGACGCCGGCCTGACCACGGTCGTTGCGTACGACGGAGGCCGCACCCTTGGACGTGGGGTGCGGCCTCTGTGTTGGATGGCTCGGTCGCCTACGGGGCGCGTGTTTGATGGCTCGGTCGCCTACGGGGCGCCCGAGCCGGTGTCGAGACGGCGATCGTGCTCAGCGCTTCGCGCCTCCGCGCGTTCGCCGTCTCGACACCGGCGCGCCCCAGCGGCGTACACGCGGCCGGCGCG
>NZ_JBEYZY010000016.1:0-48654 GCF_040646295.1 Streptomyces sp. NPDC046197
AAACGCCCGGTTACATTCCGAACCCGGAAGCTAAGCCTCACAGCGCCGATGGTACTGCAGGGGGGACCCTGTGGGAGAGTAGGACACCGCCGAACAATTCTTGAAAGGGTTGGACCTCGAACTTCGGTTCCGGGTCCAACCCTTTTTTGTTTTCCGTCACTTGAAGTTCACGTTGCGCAACCAGCATCCGCGGCATGGGTACTGCTGCACTGCTCAGGGCCGCCGGCGTCGGAGTCGGTGACGAGGTCGTCGTGCCTGCGTTCGGCAACGTGGAAGTCGCCGAAGCCGTGACCCAGGTCGGCGCGTTGCCGCTGTTCGCCGACATAGACCCGGTGACCTACTGTCTGGACGCGTTGGCCGTGGAAGCGGCCGTGACTCCGCGGACCGCGGCGGTGGTCGTCGTACACCGCTTCGGCCGGTCCGCCGACGTCGCGCGGTTGCACGGGGTCGGGCAGCGGCACGGGCTCCTGGTGCTGGAACAGGCGGAGTCCGAGGCGCCGTACGAGGAGATAGCCCGGCGCCGGGAGCGTGCGTCCTATCTCGACGCCAAGCTGAGGGGTGTGCGCACGCCCGACGGTGGCGACGGGCACACCTACCAGCAGTATGTGGTGCGGGTGCCCGGCAATGGACGGCCCGACCGGGACGCCTTCGCACGGGCCGTACGCCACAGGGGAGTTGAGTGCCGGGTGCCGGTGAAGACCCCTGTGCACCGGCTGCCCGAATTCCGGCGGTGTGTGTCCCTGCCGGAGACCGAGCGGGCCGCCGAGGAGACGCTGGCACTGCCCGTGGACGCCACGTTGACGCGGCGTGAGATGCAGCGGATCGTCTCCGCGTGCAACTCGCTCGGCGGACTGCTGCAGCCCGCCTTCTGAATGGCCGCCGTGAATGGACCGGCAGCAACCGACCGGTCGTGGTTGGGAGCACGGTTCTGTTCGGGGTATGATCTATTCCGTTGCCGCGAGGGAAACCTCGGAAAGCGACAGGCCCCTATAGCTCAGTCGGCAGAGCGTCTCCATGGTAAGGAGAAGGTCAACGGTTCGATTCCGTTTGGGGGCTCCATCACAAAGGCCCCGCCCTTTCGGGCGGGGCCTTTCGTATGCCCGAGTGGCGGGTCAGACCTTCCTGACCTCCGGCATCCGCATCGCCAGGATCGCCATGTCGTCCGACGGCGCGTCCGAGGCGAAGCGCTCCACCGCGCGCATGATGCGGGCCGCTACCGCGCCGGCCGTAAGACCGGTGCAGGTGGTCAGAACATCCGCGAGGCCGTCGTCGCCCAGCATGCGGGTGCCTTCGCGGCGTTCGGTGACGCCGTCCGTGACGCACAGCAGCACGTCGCCCGGGTCCAGCGTGACCGTCTGCTCGTACAACTCCAGGTCCTCCAGCACGCCGAGCAGCGGCTGCGGCTCGGCTGCCGGCTCGACCGTGCCGTCCTGGCGCAGGCGCAGCGGGAGCGGATGACCGGCGCAGACGACCTTCAGGAGTGCGCTGCCGTCCTCCTGTGGCCACAACTCGCCGTACAGGAGCGTCAGGAAGCGGCTGCGGGCGCCCTCGTCGAGGATGGCGGAGTTCAGGCGCTCCAGGACCGCGGGGCCGCCGAAGCCCTCGCGGGCGAGCAGGCGGAGGGCGTGCCGGGCCAGGCCCGTGACCGCCGCCGCCTCCGGGCCCGTGCCGCAGACGTCACCGATGGCGAAGCCGTAGGCACCGTCGCGGATGGGGAAGAGGTCGTAGAAGTCGCCGCCCACCTCGTTGCCCTCGCCGGCCGCGCGGTAGATGACCTCGACCTCCACACCGTCGATCTGCGGCAGGCCGGGCGGCAGCAGGCTGCGCTGGAGGGACTGGCTGATGGCCGTGCGTTCCGAGTACAGGCGGGCGTTGTCCAGGGCGAGCGCGGCCCGGCGGCTCAAGTCCTCGGCGAGTTCGAGGATTTCCTGCCGGAAGTGCTCGTCTGTCGGCTTGCCGAGGGTCAGCATGCCGATCACTCGGTTGCGGGCGACCAGCGGCAGCACGACCGTCTCGCCGCCGACTGCGGAGGCCGTGGCGAGGGTCGGTCCGATGGTCGTACCGATCCGTTGGTGCGAGTCGCCCAGGCTGAGGCTGCGCATGGAGGTGCGCAGCGCGGCCTGGTGGGCCGCCTCCGCCGGGGCGGTCCAGATGCGGGCGCCGGGGGTGGGTACGGGGTCGGGCGGGGCGACCTTCGCCAGCAGGGACTTGATGCCGTCGATCAGTTCCTCGTCCTCGTGCAGGACGTAGGACAGGTAGGGCTCGGAGGCCTGGTCGGCGATCGTGTAGACGGCGCACCAGGTGGCCAGGGTCGGCACGGTCATCTGGGCCATCAGGGCGAGCGTCTGGTCGCGGTCCAGGGTGCCGGCCAGCAGGTCGGAGGCCTCGACCAGGAAGCTCAGGGAGCCGCGGCGCAGCCGTTCGAGTTCGCCGAGGCGGGCCGACTCGACGGCCAGGGCGATGCGGTCGGCGGCGAACTGCAGGCGCAGGGCCTCTTCGTTGGAGTACCGTCCGGGGGCCTCGGCGGCGACGCCGAGGGAGCCGGTGAGACGGCCTTCGACCTTCAGCGGGACCGTGACGACCGACCGCATGCCCGTGGCGTTGAGGAGGGGCACGGCGCCAGGGACGGCGGTGAGGTCGTCGTGAACGGCGGGCATGCGGGCCGAGCCGTAGCGGCCGGGGCCCGCCTCGACCGGGACCCGGGCGAAGCGCTGGCGGGCGGAGGGCAGGCCGGTGGAGGCACGGACCTCCAGCTCCGTCTCGTCGTCGGTGGCCAGCAGCAGGAAGGCCGCGTCGGCGTCGAGCATGTCGCGGGCGCGTTCCACCGTCCGTTGCAGCAGGCCGTCGAGATCGTCGGGGGCCGGGGAGCCGATGAAGACCTCGAAGGGATCGGCGCTTGCGCCGTCGGTGGCGGCGCTGGTGTCGGCGGATGCCGCGACGCGCAGGGGCGTCTGCAGGACGGCCCGTTCGTGGTCCCGCACCAGCAGGCAGACGGTGGAGGGCTCGCCGCCCGTGTCGCGGACGCGCAGGTGGGAGGCGTACACGGGGATGACCCGGCCGTGCGCCCCGCGGATGCCGTAGCTGCCCTCCCAGCGGGAGAGCTGGAGCGCTTCGGCGATGCCCGTGCTGGTGCCCGGAGTGTGCGGCCAGGCCGCGAGGTCGGTGAGCGGCTTGCCGGTGACCTGCTCGGCGGCGTACCCGAACAGGTCTTCGGCGTCCTCGTTCCAGGCCGCGATGGATCCGGCGGGATCGATCTGGACGACCGCGACCCTGACCCGGCCGTCGGCGAGCGGGAGGAGGTCGGCGGGCAGGGAGGGGCCGGCGGCGCGGGTGCCGACCGGACGCTCGGGCATGTCCAGCTGGAACCAGACATTCTTGTGTGTCGGTGTGTACTCCACGCCCCAACGGCCGGCCAGGGCCGCGCACAGCTGGAGGCCGCGGCCGCCCTCGCGGTCGGGGCTGCCCATGTTGAGGGCCGCGCTCTGCAGCGGGATCTCGCGCTCCGGGTAGCGGTCGGAAACCTCGATCCGTACCCCGTCGTCACTGCGCAGGCACAGGACGTCGGCGGCGGTGCCGGCGTGTACGACGGCGTTGGTGACCAGTTCACTGGTGAGGACCACGGCGTCGTCGACGATGTCGCCGAACCCCCACCCCTGGAGGGTGTCCCGGACGAAGGACCGGGCGGTCGCGACCGATCGTCCGACGGGCTCGAAGCTGGCAGCCGCGCGCGCGGTGATCAAAGCACTCCTAGTCCGGTTGTCGACGTGCAAGGCTCCGGGGCCGACCGGCTCGCGCCGCTGCTCGGGGAGCTTCGGGCCGTTCGGCCCTGGCTCCGGGGTCTGTCCCCCGGGGATCACTCCGGTGGTCATGTGTGCGGCCGCCCTCCGATGCCCGCTCGTTCCCGTGCCACCGCCCAGGCCGGACGGACCGGCGCGGCTGGACAGCCGCATGCAAGGTTACTTACCTTCGCCGTCCGTGCGGATGCCGGTCACGGGTGTTTCCGCCCTGAGGGTGTGCGGACGATGTGCGAAGCTGCCGAACTGTTATGGCCTGGTTGGGCCGGGGTGAAACACTGGGCAAGCTTCTGGTGAAGGTCCGCGCAGGCTGCGTGTCTTCTCTGCACAGGGGGCAGCAGCCGTTCGTGTGGCCTGATTACATCAGGCAGATATACCGAGCAGTAACTGGTACGCCGAGCAGTAGTACCACCCGAGCACAGCAGTATCGGTCGACCCCTGCGGGAGGGACACAGTGGAGTCTGGCGCAGCGACGCGTGGCACCAAGACGCGCGCAAAGGGCGGACAGTCCCTGGACAACCAACGCAAACCACGCAATGGGACCACCGCAGTGGACACCGCCGCCCTCAACCGACTGCTGGCCGCGCTCCTGGCGATGCGGGACGGGAACTTCCGCAAGCGGCTCACGGTGTCCGGGGACGGCGTGATGGCGGAGATCGCGGCGGTCTTCAACGAGGTGGCCGACCGCAATCTCCATCTGACGGGAGAGCTGGCGCGGGTGCGGCGCATGGTGGGGCGTGAGGGCAAGCTCACGGAGCGCCTGGAGACGGGCGCCTGCGAGGGATCCTGGGCGGCCGCCGTCGACAACTCCAACGCGCTGGTGGACGACCTCGTGCGGCCCGTCTCCGAGGTCGGCCGCGTGCTGACCGCGGTCGCGGAGGGCGACCTGTCGCCCCGGATGGAACTGCGCACCCAGGCGCCCGAAGGCGCCGGGCACCCGCTGCGCGGCGAGTTCCTCAAGGTCGGCCGGACCGTCAACAACCTGGTCGACCAGCTGTCGACGTTCACCGACGAGGTGACGCGCGTGGCCAGCGAGGTGGGCACCGAGGGCAAGCTCGGCGGGCAGGCCCGGGTGCGCGGGCTGTCCGGTTCCTGGAAGGACCTCACGGACTCCGTCAACACGATGGCGTCCCGGCTGACGGCCCAGGTGCGGGACATCGCGCTGGTGACCACGGCGGTCGCCAAGGGCGACCTGTCACGGAAGGTCACCGTTCATGTGGCCGGCGAGATGCTGGAGCTGAAGAACACCGTCAACACGATGGTCGACCAGCTCTCCGCCTTCTCCTCGGAGGTGACGCGGGTCGCGCGGGAGGTCGGCACCGACGGCATTCTCGGTGGCCAGGCCCACGTTCCGGGTGTCGACGGCACGTGGAAGGAACTCACCGATTCGGTGAACCTCATGGCCGGCAACCTGACGGCCCAGGTGCGTGGCATCGCCCAGGTCACCACGGCGGTCGCCAACGGCGACCTGTCGCAGAAGGTGACCGTGCCGGCCCGCGGTGAGGTCGCGCAGCTCGCCGACACGATCAACCAGATGACCGAGACGCTGCGGATCTTCGCCGACGAGGTCACGCGTGTGGCCAACGAGGTGGGTGCCGAGGGCCGCCTGGGCGGTCAGGCGACCGTGCCGGGCGTGGCCGGCACCTGGAAGGACCTCACCGACTCCGTCAACACGGTGTTCCGGAATCTCACCACTCAGGTACGGGACATCGCCGCGGTGACGACGGCCGTGGCCAGCGGTGACCTGTCGCAGAAGGTCACCGTGGACGTGGCCGGCGAGATGCTGGAGCTGAAGAACACCGTCAACGGCATGGTCGATCAGCTGTCGTCCTTCGGTGCCGAGGTCACACGCGTGGCGCGGGAGATCGGGGTCGAGGGCGAGCTGGGCGGCCAGGCGCAGGTGGCGGGCGCGGCGGGCACGTGGAAGGACTTGACGGACTCCGTCAACACAGCGTTCCGCAACCTCACCGGTCAGGTGCGCAACATCGCCCAGGTGACCACGGCCGTGGCCAACGGTGATCTGTCGCAGAAGGTCACCGTCGACGTGTCCGGCGAGATGCTCCAGCTGAAGAACACCGTGAACACGATGGTGGACCAGCTGTCCTCCTTCGCCGATCAGGTGACCCGGATGGCCCGGGACGTGGGCACCGAGGGCCGTCTCGGTGGTCAGGCCCGGGTGGACGGCGTGTCGGGCACCTGGAAGGAACTCACCGACTCCGTCAACTTCATGGCCGGAAACCTCACCTCGCAGGTGCGGCAGATCGCCCAGGTGACGACGGCGGTGGCCCGCGGTGACCTGTCCCAGAAGATCGACGTGGACGCGCGCGGGGAGATCCTGGAGCTGAAGAACACCATCAACACGATGGTCGACCAGCTCTCGGCCTTCGCCGACCAGGTGACCCGGGTGGCCCGTGAGGTGGGCACCGAGGGCCGTCTGGGCGGGCAGGCGCAGGTGCCCGGTGTCGCCGGTGTGTGGCGGGACCTGACGGACTCCGTGAACGGCATGGCCGGCAACCTGACCGCCCAGGTGCGCAACATCGCCCAGGTCGCCACCGCCGTGGCCCGCGGTGACCTCTCCCAGAAGATCACCGTGGACGCGCGCGGGGAGATCCTGGAGCTGAAGAACACCCTGAACACGATGGTCGACCAGCTGTCGTCGTTCGCCCAGGAGGTCACGCGGGTGGCCCGTGAGGTGGGTACGGAGGGCATCCTCGGCGGCCAGGCCGAGGTGCAGGGCGTCTCCGGCACCTGGAAGGACCTCACGCAGTCCGTGAACTTCATGGCGAACAACCTGACCAGCCAGGTCCGCAACATCGCCGAGGTCACGACCGCGGTCGCCAAGGGCGACCTGTCCAAGAAGATCACCGTCGACGCCAAGGGCGAGATCCTCGAACTCGTCACCACCGTCAACACGATGGTGGACCAGCTGTCGTCGTTCGCCGAGCAGGTGACCCGGGTGGCCCGTGAGGTGGGCACCGAGGGCATCCTGGGCGGGCAGGCGCACGTGCAGGGCGTCACGGGCATCTGGAAGGACCTCAGCGACAACGTCAACCTGATGGCCAACAACCTGACCATGCAGGTGCGCAACATCTCCCAGGTCGCGGCCGCGGTCGCCAACGGCGACCTGACCCGGACGGTGACGATCGAGGCGCGCGGCGAGGTGGCGCAGCTGGCCGACACCTTCAACACCATGGTGAAGACGCTGAGTTCGTTCGCCGATCAGGTCACCAAGGTGGCCCGGGAAGTGGGTACGGACGGCATCCTGGGCGGCCAGGCGTACGTCCCCGGGGTGGCCGGCACGTGGAAGGACCTCACCGAGTCGGTGAACCAGATGGCGTCCAACCTCACCGGCCAGGTGCGCAACATCGCCATGGTCACCACCGCCATCGCCAAGGGCGACCTGACCAAGAAGATCGACATTGACGCGCGCGGGGAGATCCTGGAGCTGAAGACGACCATCAACACGATGGTCGACCAGTTGTCCTCCTTCGCCGAGGAGGTCACCCGGGTGGCCCGTGAGGTGGGCACGGAGGGCCAGCTGGGTGGTCAGGCACGGGTGC
The DNA here is from genome assembly GCF_040646295.1 of Streptomyces sp. NPDC046197. NCBI lineage: Bacteria > Bacillati > Actinomycetota > Actinomycetes > Kitasatosporales > Streptomycetaceae > Streptomyces > Streptomyces sp. NPDC046197. The sequence continues at coordinate 7,355 of NZ_JBEYZY010000016.1, forward strand.
GGGACGTCGACGGCACCTGGCGGGACCTGACGGAGTCCGTGAACGAGATGGCCGGGAACCTGACCCGTCAGGTGCGCGCCATCGCGCGCGTGGCGACCGCGGTGACCCGTGGCGATCTGAACCTGAAGATCGACGTCGACGCGTCCGGGGAAATCCAGGAGCTCCAGGACTACATCAACAAGATGATCGCCAACCTGCGGGACACCACGATCGCCAACAAGGAGCAGGACTGGCTCAAGGGCAACCTGGCCCGTATCTCCGCGCTGATGCAGGGCCGCCGCGATCTGGAGGACGTGGCCTCGCTGATCATGAGCGAGCTGACGCCGGTGGTCTCCGCCCAGCACGGCGCCTTCTTCGTCGCCACGCAGCCGGCCGACGGCAAGGACCTGGGCGGCGACAGCGAGGACCAGTACGAGCTGCGGATGCTCGGCTCGTACGGCTACTCGATGGGTTCCATGCCGACGTCGTTCCGCCCGGGTGAGGCGCTCATCGGCACGGCGGCCCAGGAGAAGCGCACGATTCTCGTGGAGAACGCGCCCAGCGGCTATCTGAAGATCTCCTCCGGGCTCGGTGAGGCGCCGCCCGCGCAGGTGATCGTGCTGCCGGTGCTCTTCGAGGGCAAGGTGCTGGGCGTGATCGAGCTGGCGTCCTTCACGCCGTTCACGCAGATCCAGAAGGACTTCCTCAACCAGATCGCGGAGATGATCGCCACCAGCGTCAACACCATCTCCGTCAACACCAAGACGGAGCAGCTGCTGAAGCAGTCGCAGGAGCTGACCGAGCAACTGCGTCTGCGCTCCGAGGAGTTGGAGCAGCGGCAGAAGGCCCTGCAGGCGTCCAACGCCGAACTGGAGGAGAAGGCGGAGCTGCTGGCCCAGCAGAACCGGGACATCGAGGCGAAGAACTCCGAGATCGAGGAGGCGCGGCAGGTCCTGGAGGAGCGTGCCGAACAGCTCGCCGTCTCCATGCGCTACCGCAGCGAGTTCCTCGCGAACATGTCGCACGAGCTGCGTACTCCGCTCAACTCGCTGCTGATTCTGGCCAAGTTGCTCGCCGACAACGCCGAGGGCAACCTCTCCCCGAAACAGGTCGAGTTCGCCGAAACGATCCACGGCGCCGGATCCGACCTGCTGCAGCTGATCAACGACATCCTCGACCTGTCGAAGGTCGAGGCGGGCAAGATGGACGTGTCCCCGACGCGTATCGCGCTGGTCCAGCTCATCGACTACGTGGAGGCCACCTTCCGGCCGCTGACCGCGGAGAAGGGCCTGGACCTGTCGGTGCGGGTGTCGCCGGAGCTGCCCGCGACCCTGCACACCGACGAGCAGCGGCTGCTGCAGGTGCTGCGGAACCTGCTGTCCAACGCGGTGAAGTTCACCGACTCCGGTTCGGTCGAGCTGGTCATCCGCCCCGCGCGGCAGGACGTCCCGCAGGCGATCCGGGAGCAGTTGCTGGAGGCGGGCTCGCTGACCGATCCGGACGCGGAGATGATCGCGTTCTCGGTCACCGACACCGGTATCGGTATTGCGGCCAGCAAGATGCGGGTGATCTTCGAGGCGTTCAAGCAGGCCGACGGCACCACCAGCCGCAAGTACGGCGGTACGGGCCTCGGGCTGTCCATCTCGCGGGAGATCGCCCAACTGCTCGGCGGCGAGATCCACGCACAGAGTGAGCCGGGCCGCGGCTCGACGTTCACCCTGTACCTGCCGCTGCACCCGGGGGAACTGCCGCCGCACGGCTACCAGCAGGGCGGCTCCGCCCTGGAAGCCGACGAGCTGATGGTGTCGGAGTCGCGCAGGGCCGCCCTGTCCGAGGCGTCCGGGCTGTCCGCCGCGGAGATCGAGACGCCGGCCGAGGTGAAGTCGTACCAGGAGACCCAGAACGGCGCCGCCGCGCTCTTCCGGCGCCGCCGCAGGGCGCTGCCCTCCGTCGGCCGGCGGCCCGCGCAGCAGGGGCAGCAGGTGCCGGAGCAGTGGTCGGCGGGCGAGGCGGACACGGTGCCGCAGGGGCATCACGGCGTCCGGTTCGGCGGGGAGAAGGTCCTGATCGTCGACGACGACATCCGCAATGTCTTCGCGCTGACCAGCGTCCTGGAGCAGCACGGCCTGTCCGTGCTGTACGCCGAGAACGGCCGGGAGGGCATCGAGGTCCTGGAGCAGCACGACGACGTGGCGGTCGTCCTGATGGACATCATGATGCCCGAGATGGACGGCTATGCGACGACCACGGCGATCCGCAGGATGCCGCAGTTCGCCGGTCTGCCGATCATCGCGCTGACCGCCAAGGCGATGAAGGGCGACCGGGAGAAGGCGATCGAGTCGGGCGCGTCGGACTATGTGACCAAGCCGGTCGACCCCGACCATTTGCTGGCTGTGATGGAGCAGTGGATGCGGGCCGAGTGACCGGCAGGGGAACGTCCGGTGTGTGCGTGGAGTTGCTGACTCAGTGTGGCCGGGACCGTGTAGAAGTGCGGGATTCGGGGAACCTTCTGGTCTCCCGCTACGTTTCTGCTACGTGCACAGTGACATCGCGGTGACAGGGTGTGGCGACGGGCGGGGTGCGGCTACGATGACCGGCACAAGGACGGGCGGCGCAAGGGAGTCGTCCCCTGGGGCGGCACCCGTCGGTGCTTCCCCGGTTCCTGCGGACAGGGGCGGCCCCAAGCCGGGGCGAGGAGGGCGGGCCATGGTGCAGAAGGCCAAGATCCTCCTGGTCGATGACCGGCCGGAGAATCTGTTGGCGCTGGAGGCCATCCTCTCTGCGCTGGATCAGACGCTGGTGCGGGCATCGTCCGGGGAGGAAGCGCTCAAAGCACTGCTCACGGACGACTTCGCGGTCATTCTGCTGGACGTCCAGATGCCGGGCATGGACGGTTTCGAAACAGCCGCGCACATCAAGCGGCGGGAGAGGACCCGGGACATTCCGATCATCTTCCTCACCGCGATCAACCACGGCCCGCACCACACCTTCCGGGGGTACGCGGCGGGTGCGGTGGACTACATCTCCAAGCCGTTCGACCCGTGGGTGCTGCGGGCGAAGGTCTCCGTCTTCGTCGACCTGTACATGAAGAACTGCCAGTTGAAGGAGCAGGCGGCGCTGCTGCGGCTCCAACTGGAGGGCGGCGGCAAGGGCGGGGTCGGCGAGGGCAAGGAGTCGGCCGGACTTCTCGCGGAGCTGTCCGCTCGGCTGGCGGCCGTCGAGGAGCAGGCCGAGGCGCTGTCGAAGCAACTCGACGACGAGTCGGCGGACGCGGCGGCGGTGGCCACGGCAGCCCATCTGGAACGCAAGCTGACGGGCCTGCGCCGGGCGCTGGACGCGTTGGAGCCGGGCACGGGCAACCCTTCCTCGGTGCCGTCGAAGAACTGACGGCCCGTCGGGTCGGGGGTGAACGTGAGGTCATGTCAGTTCCGGGTCCGCAAAGGCACGACACGAACGGGTGAAGCCCTGGGCACACGTGTCCACCGCCGCCTCCACCGGTAATCTCACACCTATGGCCTCACGTCCCTCCGCAGCCAAGAAGCAGCCCGCCAAGAAGGCGGCCGCTCCCGCGAAGGCTCCGGCGAAGAAGGCCGCTGCGAAGAAGGCTTCGGCGAGGAAGGCGCCCGCCAAGAAGGCCGCGGCCAAGGCGCCCGCGCCCAAACCGGCGCCGAGTCCGACCGGGGGCGTGTACCGACTCGTACGCGCCCTCTGGCTGGGTCTCGCCCACGCCATCGGCGCCGTCTTCCGCGGTATAGGGCAGGGCGCCAGGAACCTCGACCCCGCCCACCGCAAGGACGGTGTCGCCCTGCTGCTGCTCGCCGTCGCCCTGATCGTCGCCGCCGGCACCTGGGCCGATCTGCGCGGCCCGGTGGGCGGCCTGGTCGAGATCCTGGTGACCGGGGCCTTCGGCCGCCTGGATCTGCTGGTGCCGATCCTGCTGGCGGTCATCGCCGTGCGCTTCATCCGCCACCCGGAGAAGCCCGAGGCCAACGGCCGTATCGTCATCGGCCTGTCCGCGCTCGTCATCGGCGTGCTCGGCCAGGTCCACATCGCCTGCGGAGCCCCCGCCCGCAGCGACGGCATGCAGGCGATAAGGGATGCCGGCGGCCTCATCGGCTGGGGCGCGGCGACCCCGCTGACGTACGCCATGGGTGAGGTCCTCGCCGTCCCGCTGCTCGTGCTGCTCACGGTCTTCGGTCTGCTGGTCGTCACCGCCACTCCGGTCAACGCGATCCCGCAGCGGCTGCGGCTGCTCGGCGTCAGGCTGGGCATCCTCCACGACCCGGAGGACGAGGCCGCCGAGTACGGTGAGGACGAGGCGCGGTACGAGGAACAGTGGCGCGAGGCGCTGCCCGCGCGCCCGCGCAAGCGCCAGGGCGCCCCTCAGAACGCACCCGAGGCGTACGACCCCGACGGCACGGAGCAGGAGGCGCTCTCCAAGCGCCGTGGCCGTCCTCGGCGTTCGGCCGTCCCGCAGCCCGACATGGAACGGCAGATGGACGCCGTGGACGTCGCGGCGGCCGCAGCCGCGGCGCTCGACGGTGCCGTGCTGCACGGCATGCCCCCGTCGCCGATCGTCGCCGACCTCACGCAGGGCGTCAGCGTGGGCGACCGGGTGGAGACGACGCCGACGCCGGTGCCGGCCGCACGCCCCAACCAGGACGGCCCGGCCGCACGCCCCAAGGACGACGGCCCGGCTTCCGGCCCCAAGCAGGAGAAGCTGTCGGCGGTACCCGACCTGACCAAGACACCGCCGGCCGAGACCCGCGACCTGCCGGCGCGCGCCGAGCAACTGCAGCTGTCCGGCGACATCACCTACTCCCTGCCCTCGCTCGACCTGCTGGAGCGCGGCGGCCCCGGCAAGGCGCGCAGCGCCGCCAACGACGCCGTCGTCGACTCGCTCACCACCGTCTTCACCGAGTTCAAGGTCGACGCCCGCGTCACCGGCTTCACCCGCGGGCCGACGGTCACGCGCTACGAGGTGGAGCTCGGCCCGGCCGTGAAGGTCGAGCGGATCACCGCGCTCACCAAGAACATCGCGTACGCCGTCGCCAGCCCGGACGTGCGGATCATCAGTCCCATCCCCGGCAAGTCGGCGGTGGGCATCGAGATTCCCAACACCGACCGGGAGATGGTCAACCTCGGTGACGTGCTCCGGCTCGCCGAGGCCGCCGAGGACGACCACCCGATGCTGGTCGCGCTCGGCAAGGACGTCGAGGGCGGCTACGTGATGGCCAACATCGCGAAGATGCCGCACGTCCTGGTCGCAGGCGCCACCGGCTCCGGCAAGTCGTCCTGCATCAACTGCCTCATCACCTCGATCATGATGCGGGCCACCCCGGAGGACGTCCGCATGGTCCTCGTCGACCCCAAGCGGGTCGAGCTGACCGCCTACGAGGGCGTCCCGCACCTCATCACGCCGATCATCACCAACCCCAAGCGGGCCGCCGAGGCACTCCAGTGGGTCGTGCGCGAGATGGACCTGCGCTACGACGACCTGGCCGCGTACGGCTTCCGGCACATCGACGACTTCAACGCGGCCGTGCGCAGCGGCAAGGTGACGGCCCAGGAGGGCAGTGAGCGGGAGCTGCAGCCCTACCCCTACCTGCTGGTGATCGTCGACGAGCTCGCCGACCTGATGATGGTCGCGCCGCGCGACGTCGAGGACGCCATCGTGCGCATCACGCAGCTCGCGCGCGCGGCCGGCATCCACCTGGTGCTCGCCACGCAGCGGCCCTCGGTCGACGTCGTCACCGGTCTGATCAAGGCGAACGTGCCCTCCCGGCTGGCGTTCGCCACCTCCTCACTGGCCGACTCGCGCGTCATCCTCGACCAGCCCGGCGCCGAGAAGCTGATCGGCAAGGGCGACGGGCTGTTCCTGCCGATGGGCGCGAGCAAGCCGGTGCGCATGCAGGGCGCGTTCGTGACCGAGGACGAGGTCGCGGCGGTCGTACGGCACTGCAAGGACCAGATGACGCCGGTCTTCCGGGACGACGTCGTCGTGGGCACCAAACAGAAGAAGGAGATCGACGAGGACATCGGCGACGACCTCGACCTGCTGTGCCAGGCGGCCGAACTGGTCGTCTCCACGCAGTTCGGCTCGACGTCCATGCTCCAGCGCAAGCTGCGGGTCGGCTTCGCCAAGGCGGGGCGGCTGATGGATCTCATGGAATCCCGGGGCATCGTCGGACCCAGCGAGGGTTCCAAGGCGCGGGACGTGCTCGTGAAGCCGGACGACCTGGACGGCGTGCTGGCCGTGATTCGCGGGGAGTCTGAGGGGTAGCAGGGACACGTCCGTCCGGCGGATCTGCTTACTGCGGGTGGGTGTTGTGCGTGCATCGTGATCCACCCGTTAGGGAGCAGCGGGCAACCGTTTCCCTCGGACGTACGTCAAGTTGAGCGAGAAGACAGGTACGGGCCGCACCATGGGCCGAGTGGCTGTCCCACCATCGGATTGTCCGGCCATCCCGATGGCGTACAAAGTCCCACCGCCGGGTCGCTCCACCTTTGGCACCACCCTAGACTGAACGTCCAGCACAGGCGGCTACACGCTCGAAAGGCGCCCCCGTGTCCATCGGCAACTCACCTGAAGACGAGCGTCCGTTCGAAGACGTTTCCGAGGAATTCCGCCCCTCCATCGGCCGTGCCCTGCAGCAGGCGCGGATCGCCGCCGGGCTGACCGTCGACGACGTCAGCAGCGCCACTCGGGTCCGCATCGCCATCGTGCACGCCATCGAGGCCGACAACTTCGCTCCCTGCGGCGGCGACGTCTACGCCCGCGGGCACATCCGGACCCTGGCGAAGGCCGTGCACCTCGATCCGGACCCGCTGCTCGCGCAGTACGAGGCCGAGGAGGGCGGCCGCCCGGCCCCCACCCCGGCCGCCCCCCTGTTCGAGGCGGAACGTATCCGCCCCGAGCGGCGCGGGCCCAACTGGACCGCGGCCATGGTCGCCGCGATCGTCGCCGTGATCGGCTTCGTCGGCTTCACCGCCTTCCGGGGCGGCGACTCCGGCAGCAGCGCCAAGACACAGGTCGCCGAGGGAACCACCCCCACGAGCAGCAAGCCCGCCTCGCCCACGCCGAAGAGCAGCAAGCCCGCCGAGCAGAAGCCCCAGCCGTCCGACAGCGCCATCGCGGCCGCACCGCAGGACAAGGTGACCGTGCAGGTGAGCGCCGCCAACGGGCGCAGCTGGATCAATGCCAAGGACCACAACGGACGGACCCTCTTCGACGGGCTCCTGAAGAAGGGCGAGTCCAAGACCTTCCAGGACAGCGCCAAGATCAACCTCATCCTGGGTGACGCCGGCGCGATCCAGCTCTATGTGAACGGCAAGAAGATCGAGGACCAGTTCCAGCCGGGCGCCGTGGAACGGCTCACGTACACCAAGGGCGACCCGCAGGTCGGCTGAGGGCTCCGAGCAGGGACGCGATCACGGGGTTGGCCAAGATCGGCCAACCCCGTCGACATGGGGTGTCGGCGGGACGAAGTACTCTTGAGCCCATGCCTGAACGCCGTACCGTCGCACTCGTCACTCTTGGCTGCGCCCGCAACGAGGTGGACTCGGAGGAGCTCGCAGGCCGTTTGGAGGCGGACGGCTGGCAGCTCGTCGAGGACGCCGCGGACGCGGACGTCGCCGTGGTCAACACCTGTGGTTTCGTGGAGGCCGCCAAGAAGGACTCCGTCGACGCCCTCCTCGAGGCCAACGATCTCAAGGGGCACGGCAGAACGCAGGCCGTGGTGGCGGTCGGCTGCATGGCCGAGCGGTACGGCAAGGAGCTCGCCGAGGCTCTCCCCGAGGCCGACGGCGTGCTCGGCTTCGACGACTACACCGACATCTCCGACCGCCTGCAGACGATCCTGAACGGCGGCGTCCACGCCCCGCACACCCCGCGCGACCGTCGCAAGCTCCTGCCGATCAGCCCGGCCGACCGGCAGTCGGCGACCGACGTGGCCCTGCCCGGACACGGCGCCCCGGACGACCTCCCCGAAGGCGTGGCGCCCCGCTCCGGCCCCCGTGCGCCGCTGCGCCGCCGCCTGGACGGCTCACCGGTCGCCTCGGTCAAGCTCGCCTCCGGCTGCGACCGGCGCTGCTCCTTCTGCGCCATCCCGTCCTTCCGGGGCTCCTTCATCTCCCGCCGTCCGAGCGATGTGCTGAACGAGACACGGTGGCTGGCCGAGCAGGGCGTCAAGGAGATCATGCTGGTCTCCGAGAACAACACCTCCTACGGCAAGGACCTGGGCGACATCCGGCTGCTGGAGTCCCTGCTGCCCGAGCTCGCCGAGGTCGACGGCATCGAGCGGGTCCGCGTCAGCTACCTCCAGCCGGCCGAGATGCGGCCCGGTCTGATCGACGTGCTGAGCTCCACCCCGAAGGTCGCCCCCTACTTCGATCTCTCCTTCCAGCACTCCGCGCCGCAGGTGCTGCGCGCCATGCGCCGCTTCGGAGACACCGACCGCTTCCTGGAACTGCTCGACACGATCCGGAGCAAGGCCCCTCAGGCGGGCGTGCGCTCCAACTTCATCGTCGGCTTCCCCGGTGAGAGCGAGGCCGACCTGGCCGAGCTGGAGCGCTTCCTGGGTGCTGCGCGGCTGGACGCCATCGGCGTCTTCGGGTACTCCGACGAGGAGGGCACCGAGGCGGCGACCTACGACAACAAGCTGGACGAGGACGTCGTCGCCGAGCGACTGGCCCGTATCTCCCGTCTCGCCGAGGAACTCGTCTCGCAGCGGGCCGAGGAGCGCATCGGCGAGACGGTGCAGGTGCTCGTCGAGTCCGTCGACGCCGAGGAGGGGGTGTACGGCCGTGCGGCGCACCAGGCGCCGGAGACCGACGGGCAGGTGCTGCTCACGAGCGGCGAGGGTCTGAGCGCCGGTCGTATGGTCGAGGCGAAGGTGGTCGGTACCGAAGGTGTCGACCTGGTGGCCGAGCCGCTCACGGGCTCGCTCGCGTGGGGTGAGGAGGCGGGCAGATGACCGGAGTCCCGGCATCCGCGGCGGGCGGCTCCTCCCGCGCGCAGGGAGCTGTCGCCGGGGCGGGCTCCGGCCGGGCCGGCGCGGACGGGTCTTCCGGGCCGGACGCCGTGTTCCGTGATTCCGGCGGTGTCTCCGGTACGTCCGGCGGTGCTTCCGGTACGTCCGGCGGTGCTTCCGGTACGTCTGGCGGTGCTTCCGGTACGTCTGGCGGTGCTTCCGGTACGTCTGGCGGTGCTTCCGGTACGTCTGGCGGTGCTTCCGGTGCGGTCGGCGGTGCTTCCGGTGTGGTCGGCGGTGCGTCCGGTACGTCCGACGAGCACGACGGTGCCCGGTCGGCGCGTGGCGGGAAGATCGCGGCGGCCGCCGTCAACCAGGCCAGCGTCTGGAATGTCGCCAATCTGCTGACCATGCTCCGGCTGCTTCTCGTGCCGGGCTTCGTGGCCCTGATGCTGGCCGGCGGCGGGTACGACCCGGCATGGCGCTCGCTCGCCTGGGCGGCCTTCGCCATCGCCATGATCACCGACCTGTTCGACGGTCACCTGGCGCGGACCTACAACCTCGTCACCGACTTCGGGAAGATCGCCGACCCCATCGCCGACAAGGCGATCATGGGGGCGGCGCTGATCTGTCTCTCCGGGCTGGGCGACCTGCCCTGGTGGGTGACCGCCGTGATCCTCGGCCGGGAACTCGGGGTCACGCTCCTGCGTTTTCTCGTCATCCGCTACGGAGTCATCCCCGCGAGCCGGGGCGGCAAGCTCAAGACCCTCACCCAGGGCGTGGCCGTGGGCATGTACGTGCTGGCACTGACCGGATGGCTGGCCACCCTGCGGTTCTGGGTGATGGCCGCGGCCGTCGTGCTGACGGTCGTCACCGGGCTCGACTATGTGAGACAGGCCATTGTGCTGCGCAGGCGGGGAATCGCCGAGCGCCGAGCAGCGTTGGAGGAGTCGCAAGCGTGAGTTCCCCCGCCGCCGAACTGGTGAGACTACTCACGGTGAGGGGCGAGACGGTCGCCGTCGCCGAGTCGCTCACCGGTGGCCTGGTCGCGGCGGAGATCACCTCGGTACCGGGTGCGTCCAAGGTCTTCCGGGGATCGGTCACCGCCTACGCCACCGAGCTGAAGCACGGACTGCTGGGCGTCGACGCCACCCTGCTGGCGGAGCGCGGACCAGTGGATCCGCAGGTCGCGGCCCAGATGGCGGCAGGGGTGCGCAAGGCCCTGGGTGCCGACTGGGGCCTTGCGACCACCGGTGTCGCCGGCCCCGACCCCCAGGACGGACAGCCCGTCGGGACGGTTTTCGTCGCCGTGGACGGGCCCTTCGGAGCCGCTACCGGCACCGACCCTGGCGGGAAAACGCTCTCGCTGCGGTTGAACGGCGGCCGGACGGAAATTCGTATGGAGAGTGTACGGAGCGTACTCGCACTGCTTCTCGAGCAGTTCGCGAGCGAACAGACCGGAAATGAGCGGGCACAGGATACGGAACGGAACGGGGGGTTTTGATGTTTGCAGCCCTGAGTGAACACGACATCGCTCCCCGCACGGCCGCGGCGCGAGGCGGTACGGTGGGGCGTGAAGGATGCGGCTACGCGGTCCGAGGAGGGAGCCACCGATGATTCTGCTCCGTCGCCTACTGGGTGACGTGCTGCGTCGGCAGCGCCAGCGCCAGGGCCGTACTCTGCGCGAAGTCTCCTCGTCCGCCCGAGTCTCACTCGGCTATCTCTCCGAGGTGGAGCGGGGGCAGAAGGAGGCTTCCTCCGAGCTGCTCGCCGCCATCTGCGACGCGCTGGACGTACGGATGTCCGAGCTCATGCGGGAAGTGAGCGACGAGCTCGCCCTCGCGGAGCTGGCCCAGTCTGCTGCGGCCACCGAGCCCGTGCCCACGCCGGTTCGTCCGATGCTGGGTTCCGTGTCGGTGACCGGTGTGCCACCGGAACGGGTGACCATCAAGGCGCCCGCCGAAGCGGTGGACGTGGTCGCCGCGTGACCTGCACGCGCGTGGGCGCGTGAACCGACGCATACGTCTGGATGCCCCGGCCGGGGCTCCTCCGGGAAGACCCGGAGGAGTACCGCCGGGGTTTTCGCGTGGTGCGCGCAGTGCCGCACGCGTTCACGGGGGGCTCATGCGCCCGTTTGCCGCTGTCCGCTGGTGCGGTCATGGTGGAGGACGGGCTGCGTTCGGCTGATCGGCGCCGAGAACGAAGGGTGCTGCTTCCGTGCGCCTCCACGCGTCCCGATGCGCCCTGCTGCGTGTGAGGGCGGCGTCCTAGCGTCGGGCTGGAGGTGGGTGCGTGGGTGCGACGGCGGGGCCGGCGGTGCGCTGGGGAATCGTTCTGGGGCTGGGAGCCGTGTGGTGGTGGGCCGTACTGCGGCTGGAACTCACCGACGACGCGGGAGTCCTGGAGGCGGCGGTCGCGGCCGGGGGATGGGGACTGAGCCTGCTGCCCGTGCACTGTGTACCGCAGGACGGGACGGCCGGGACCCTGGAAGAGGGACGATGGCGGCGAGCGTGGCGGGCGCCCGCTGAAGCGGAAGGTGAAGCGGAAGCGGAAGCGGGCATGGCGGAGCTGGATCCCTGCGCCGAGGCCGGATGGCCGCCCGGCGCCGAGGGGGGATGGCCGCCCGCGGACGCCGGGGCAGTGCCGGACCACGGCTCCGGGGGGCCGCCCACGAGGGCTGCCGGGCCGGGCGGCCCGTCCTTCGCGGAATCGGAGGGGTGGCCGTTCGGCGACACGGGCGGCCCGGGTGGCGTGCGGGACGGCGACGGTGCGGGATGGCCGTTCGGGGTCACCAAGGCATCGCCACCCCGCCGTTCGGACGGAGAATCTGGCCCGTCATGAAGCACGACGCGTCGGACGCCAGGTGAAGCACGGTGTGGGCGACGTCCTCCGGCTCGCCGACCCGCCCCAGCGGCGACATGCGGGCCATGACCGCCTCGGTGGGTGTCTGGGCCCCCGCGTCGTGGCGGTCGGTCATGGGCGTACGGATCCAGCCCGGCGCGATCGCGTTGACGCGGATCCCGTGCTGCCCCACCTCGGTGGCCAGCGTCTTCGTCAGCTGCACCACGGCCGCCTTGGCCGCCCCGTAGCAGAGCAGCCCGGGACCGCCGGTGTCCACGGCTCCGGAGGCCATGGTGATGATGCTGCCCCGGACGCCGTGGGCGAGCATCAGCCGGGCCGCCTCCTGGCAGGCGTACAGGACGCCCTTGAAGTTGACGTCCAGCACCCGGTCGAGGTCCTCGTCCCGGGTCTCCAGAACCGGGCTGCTGTGCATGATCCCGGCGATCGCCGCCATCACGTCCAGGCGCTCGCAGGACCGGACGGCCTGCCTCAGCTGCGCCCGGTCGGTGACGTCCAGGGCGTGGGCGAGGGCGGTGCCCCCGCGGTCCTTGATGAGGGAGGCCGTGTCGCGCAGGCCCCGCTCGTCGCGGTCGGCGCAGTGCACCGTCGCGCCCGCCTCGGCGAGCAGGACGGCCGAAGCCCGGCCTATGCCGCCGGCGGCGCCGGTGACGAAAGCGGTGCGTCCGGTGAGTTCGTACGCCTTGACGGACATGCAGGGACGGTACGAGTGTTTCTGACGGGTCGTCAATTGGTCGTGCGGTAGCGGTCCCGCCACTTCTGCGGGGAGCCCGGAGCGGGGGCGGGGCCCTGCTGGCAGGTCGGGCACCAGTAGGTGGGGCGCTCCTGGGAGCCGTCGCCCTGGTCGGCCACCCGGACCGAGGTGTGGCAGCGCAGGCAGGGGCGTGGCGCGCGGCCGTACACGAAGAGGTCGTGGTGGCGCAGGCCGGTGGTCTGCCGGACCACGCGGTCGCGGTTGGCCTCCAGCAGCTTCTTGGCGAGCGCGGGCAGCCTGGCGGCCCGGTCGGAGGGCAGCGCACCCACCGGGAGCCACGGGGTGGCGCCGAGCACGAAGCACAGCTCGCTCTTGTAGATGTTGCCGATGCCGGCGAGATTGCGCTGGTCGAGCAGGGCCTCGCCGAGCGGCCGGGCGGGGTCGGCGAGGAGGTTGGCCAGGGCCTGTTCGGGGTCCCAGTCGGGGCCCAGCAGGTCGGGGCCGAGGTGACCGACGACACGCTGCTCCTCGGCGCTGCGCAGCAGCTCCAGCACCTGGAGGCGGTAGCCGACGGCCGTACGGTCCTCGGTGCCCAGAATCGCGCGGATCTGGTGGGCGGGGCCGCCCCGCCAGCGTTCGCCGGGCCCGTACACCTTCCAGGCACCCTCCATCCGCAGGTGCGAGTGCAGTGTCAGGCCGCCTTCGATGCGGGTGAGCAGGTGTTTCCCGCGCGCGATCGTGTTCAGAACGGTACGGCCGGTGAGATCGACCGTGGCGTACTTCGGCACCCGGAAGTCGCTGCGGGTCAGCACCCTGGCCGCCAGGGCGTCGTGCAACCGTCTCGCGGCCTGCCAGACCGTGTCACCTTCGGGCATGAGTCAAGGGTGGCACGGCGCGGTCCGTGCCTGCCGGGGTCGGGCATCAGGGCCGCCGGCGCGGGCCGGGCCTCTCCTTCTCGCACCTGCTCGCTTCACGCCCGCAGGCGCAGCCCGCGCGGGGTCGCGACGAAGCCCGCCCCCTCCAGGAGGGAGCCGATGGGCGAGGTCAGCGCCGAGGCGCCGTTGACGCGCTCCACCGTGACCGTGCCGAGCGAGCCCGCGCGGGCGGCCACGGCGAGCGCCTCGGCCGCCTCCCGCAGACGCGGGTCGTCGGCGGCCGCGCCGTCCTGGTCGTTGGGCCAGGCCAGCAACGTTTTCCCGCCGCGCTCCATGTAGAGCGTCAGCTCGCCGTCCACGAGCACCACCAGGGAGCCCGCCTTGCGTCCCGGCTTGTGTCCGGCGCCGGTCGGCGGCTCGGGCCAGGGAAGCGCGGCGCCGTAGGCGTTCGCCGGGTCGGCCGCGGCGAGTACGACGGCTCGCGAGTCTGCGGGGGCGGTACGGCGTCGGCGGTCGCCGAATCCTGAGCCGTAGCCGGCGCTGTAACCCGAGCCCGTCCCTGAGCCGTACGGGGAGGCCGGGCCGCCCCGTGGGCCGCCGTAGCCGGGTGAGGAGAAGTCCCGGGGCGATATCCACTCGCCCGGAGGGCGCATGCCCTGGGCCGGACTCCAGTCGCCCGGTGAGGGCAGGTCCCGAGACGGGTCCCAGTCGCCCGGTGAGGGCAGATTTCGAGAGGGACCCCAGTCGTCCGGTGAGCTGCGGTCGTCGTCCAGCCAGGCGACGTCGCCGTCGAGGGCGGTGCCACCATCGGCGCCGTTGGTGACGGCGAATCCGGCATCGCGCCCGCGTTCACCGCCGGTGGGTGGGCCCGAGCCGTTGTTGGACGAGCCCGAGCCGTTGTCGGGTTGGCCGGGACCGGCGGTGGGGCCGAAGCCTCCGTGCGGGTCGAAGCCGTGCGTCGAGGCGGACGGGTCGAGCGCCGGGTGACCGCCGGGCGGGGCGAAGCTGTCGGCGCCGCCGGGCTGTTCGAAGCGATCGGAGCCGCTGGGTGCGCCGAAGGGGTCGGAGCCGCCGGGTGCGCCGAAGCCACCGTTGCTCACGACGCCCGTACCGGGCAGGCCGGAGCCCCGCTCACGGGCGTTGGCCACGGCGCGCAGGCGGTCGACCGCTCCGTCCATCGCGAACTGGGCGGCGCCCAGGCCCTCCACGACGTAGCCGCGCCGTGCCTGGCCGCTCTCCTCGAAGGCCGACAGCACCCGGTACACGGCCGAGAAACCGCCCTCGACGCCCTCCGCGGCCACCGCCCCCCGGGTGACCACACCGTGCCGGTCGAGGAGCGTACGGGCCAGGGCGTGGGCGCGCACGGTGGCGTCGGTGTCACGGCCGGGCAGCAGGGACCAGCGGCCCGCGACGGTCGGCGGGCCGCTGCGGGACGCGGTGCGGGCAGCGGCCGTCAGTGAGCCGTAACGCCCGCGCGGGACGGCGCGCTTCGCGCGGTGCGCGGTGGAACCCGCCGTACGGCCCGAACCGAGCAGGGAACGCATCGGGGCGAGCGTGTCGTTTGTCAGCCGCCCCGACCAGGCAAGGTCCCAGAGGGCATCGGCCAGTTGCGGATCGGTGGCCTCGGGATGGGTGGTGGCACGGACCTGGTCGGCGATCTGGCGGAAGAACAGACCGTAGCCTCCGGAGAGGACGTCGAGGACGGACTGGTGAAGAGCGGTCAGCTCCAGCGGGTGCGGCGGCGGGAGCAGCAACGGGGCCGCGTCCGCCAGGTATAGGGAGACCCAGCCGTCCTTGCCGGGCAGCGCGCCCGCACCCGCCCACACCACCTCACCGGCGGCGGTGAGTTCGTCGAGCATCGACGGGCTGTAGTTCGCGACGCGGGACGGCAGGACCAGTTTCTCCAGCGCGGAGGCCGGCACGGACGCGCCCTGCAACTGCTCGATGGCGCGCACCAGTCCGTCGACCCCGCGCAGGCCGTGCCCCTTGCCGATGTGCTGCCACTGGGGCAGGAACTGCGCGAGCGCGGCAGGCGGCACCGGCTCCAGCTCGTGCCGCAGTGCGGCCAGGGAACGGCGGCGCAGCCGGCGCAGCACGGCTGCGTCGCACCACTCCTGGCCGATGCCCGCCGGATGGAACTCCCCTTGGACCACCCGGCCGTTGGCGGCCAGCCGCTGCAGCGCGCCTTCCGTGACCGCCACGCCCAGTCCGAGACGTGCCGCCGCCGTGGCCGACGTGAACGGGCCATGGGTGCGGGCATGGCGGGCCAGCAGGTCGCCGAGCGGGTCCTTGACCGGTTCGGTGAACGCCTCCGGGACGCCCACCGGCAGCGGCGTGCCGAGCGCGTCGCGCAGCCGGCCCGCATCCTCGATCGCGGCCCAGTGGTCGGCGCCGGCGATCCGGACCCGGATGGCGCGGCGGGCTGCGGCCAGCTCCCGCGCCCAGTGCGGCTCGGCGCCCCGCTGTGCCAGTTCCGCGTCCCGGAGCGGGCCCAGCACGCGCAGCGCGTCCGCGACGCCTTCGACGTCCTTGACGCGGCGGTCCTCGGTCAGCCACTGCAGCTCCTGCTCCAGCTCGACCAGCACCTCGGCGTCCAGCAGCTCACGCAGCTCCGCCTGCCCCAGCAACTCGGCCAGCAGCCGCGAGTCGAGGGACAGGGCGGCGGCGCGGCGCTCGGCGAGGGGTGAGTCGCCCTCGTACAGGAACTGGGCGACGTACCCGAACAGCAGGGAGCGGGCGAAGGGGGACGGCTCGGGCGTGGTGACCTCGACCAGGCGCACCTTGCGGGACTCGATGTCCCCCATCAGCTCGACCAGACCGGGTACGTCGAAGACGTCCTGGAGGCACTCGCGGACGGCCTCCAGGATGATCGGGAACGAGCCGAACTCGCTGGCCACCTGGAGCAGCTGGGCCGCCCGCTGGCGCTGCTGCCACAGCGGGGTGCGCTTGCCGGGGTTGCGGCGCGGCAGCAGCAGTGCGCGGGCGGCGCACTCGCGGAAGCGGGACGCGAACAGGGCCGAGCCGCCGACCTGGTCGGTGACGATCTGGTCGACCTCGCCCTTCTCGAAGGCGACGTCCGCCGCGCCGACGGGCGCCTGCTCCGGGTCCATCGCCGTGCCGAAGGAAGTACCCGACGTCGTGGGTGCCTCGTCCAGCAGGTCCAGCCCCATCAGGTCGGCGTCGGGCAGGCGCAGCACGATGCCGTCGTCGGCGTGCATGACCTGCGCGTCCATGCCGTACCGCTCGGACAGGCGGGCGCCGAGCGCCAGCGCCCACGGGGCGTGCACCTGGGCGCCGAACGGCGAGTGCACCACGACCCGCCAGTCGCCCAGTTCGTCGCGGAAGCGCTCCACCACGATGGTGCGGTCGTCCGGGACGTGGCCACAGGCCTCGCGCTGCTCGTCCAGGTACGACAGGACGTTGTCCACGGCCCAGGCGTCGAGGCCGGCGGCCAGCAGACGCGGCCGGGCGTCCTCCTTGGGCATGGAACCCACCTCGCGCAGGAACGCGCCCACCGCGCGGCCCAGTTCCAGCGGGCGGCCCAGCTGGTCGCCCTTCCAGAAGGGCAGCCGGCCCGGCACGCCCGGCGCCGGGGACACCAGGACCCGGTCGCGCGTGATGTCCTCGATGCGCCAGGAACTCGTGCCGAGCGTGAAGACGTCGCCGACGCGGGACTCGTAGACCATCTCCTCGTCCAGCTCGCCGACCCGGCCGCCGCCCTTCTTGGGGTCGGATCCGGCGAGGAACACCCCGAAGAGGCCGCGGTCGGGGATCGTGCCCCCGGAGGTGACGGCGAGCCGCTGCGCGCCGGGGCGGCCCGTGACCGTGCCGGTCACGCGGTCCCACACCACGCGCGGGCGCAGCTCCGCGAACGCGTCGGACGGGTAGCGGCCCGCGAGCATGTCCAGGACGGCCGTGAACGCCGACTCCGGCAGCGAGGCGAAGGGCGCGGCCCGCCGGACCGCGGCGAGCAGGTCGTCGAACTGCCAGGTGTCCATCGCCGTCATCGCGACGACCTGCTGGGCGAGGACGTCCAGAGGATTGGCGGGCACCCTGAGAGCCTCGATGGCGCCGGAACGCATCCGCTCGGTCACCACCGCGCTCTGGACCAGGTCGCCGCGGTACTTCGGGAAGACCACACCGGTGGAGACCGCGCCGACCTGGTGCCCCGCGCGGCCGACGCGCTGCAGGCCCGAGGCCACGGACGGCGGCGACTCGACCTGGACGACCAGGTCCACCGCGCCCATGTCGATGCCGAGCTCCAGGCTGGAGGTGGCGACCACGGCCGGGAGGCGGCCGGCCTTGAG
This sequence comes from Streptomyces sp. NPDC046197, assembly GCF_040646295.1. Classification (NCBI taxonomy): domain Bacteria; kingdom Bacillati; phylum Actinomycetota; class Actinomycetes; order Kitasatosporales; family Streptomycetaceae; genus Streptomyces; species Streptomyces sp. NPDC046197. The sequence goes on from NZ_JBEYZY010000016.1 coordinate 25,041, forward strand.
GTCTTCCTCGACGAGGGCGCGCTGCTCCTTGGAGACCGAGCCGTGGTGGGCTCGGGCGATGACGGCCGGCGCCCCGTGCGCGGCGCCCGAGCCGCCCATCAGCTCGGCCGGGGAGTGGTGCTCGTCGATGGACTCGCCGGTCACCCGCTCGTAGGCGATCTCATTGAGCCGGTTGCACAGGCGCTCCGCGAGGCGGCGGGAGTTGGCGAACACGATCGTTGAGCGGTGGGACTGGACCAGGTCGGTGATCCGCTCCTCGACGTGCGGCCAGATGGACGGCCGCTCCGCGCCGTCATTGCTGTCGGCGGCCGGGGAGCCGCCGAGTTCGCCCATGTCCTCGACCGGGACGACGACCGAGAGGTCGAACTCCTTGCCGGACTCCGGCTGGACGATCTCCACCTTGCGGCGGGGCGACAGGTAACGGGCGACCTCGTCCACCGGACGGACCGTCGCGGACAGACCGATGCGGCGGGCCGGCCGCGGCAGCAGCTCGTCCAGGCGCTCCAGGGAGAGCGCGAGGTGAGCGCCCCGCTTGGTGCCGGCGACCGCGTGCACCTCGTCCAGGATCACCGTCTCGATGCCGGTCAGCGCGTCCCGCGCGGCCGACGTGAGCATCAGGAACAGCGACTCCGGCGTGGTGATCAGGATGTCCGGTGGCCGCGTGGACAGGGCGCGGCGCTCGGCGGCCGGAGTGTCTCCGGAGCGGATCCCCACCTTGACCTCGGGTTCGGGCAGGCCGAGACGGACGGACTCCTGGCGGATGCCGGTGAGGGGGCTGCGGAGGTTGCGCTCGACGTCGACGGCGAGAGCCTTGAGCGGGGAGACGTACAGAACCCGGCAGCGCTTCTTCGGGTCGGCGGGGGGCGGGGTGGAGGTGAGCTGGTCGAGGGCGGCGAGGAAAGCGGCCAGGGTCTTGCCGGAGCCGGTCGGGGCGACCACCAGCACGTCCGAGCCCTCGTTGATGGCCTGCCACGCGCCCGCCTGGGCGGCGGTGGGCGCGGAGAAGGCCCCCGTGAACCAGCCGCGGGTCGCGGGGGAGAAGCCATCGAGGGCTCGGTGTGCGGAGCTGACCATGCGTCCATCCTGCACCCACGCACTGACAATGCGCGCTGAGCTGGGCTTTTGCCTTCGGCGTCAACGGCAGGCGCGGCCTGGGCCGGCAAGCGCTTGTCCTGCGGCGGACCACCGTGCTTCCTTCCGGGTGGTGGAAAATATATGCATGGCGGGGTCTGGTGAGGAGCGGGCGCGGCACTGGCGGTACCCGGAGCTGCCCGGTGTCGATCTGCTGCGCGCTCGGTACGTGCGCAAGACGTTCGTGCGGCATACGCACGAGCACTTCGTGATCGCCGCCATCGCCGACGGGGTCGAGGTGTTCCACCATCGGGGGGCGGACCAGTACGCGGGTGCGGGGGCGCTCGCGCTGGTCAATCCCGACACTCCGCACACGGGGCGCGCCGGGGTGCCCGAGGGCTGGCGGTACGGGGCGGTGTATCCGTCGCCGGAGCTCGTGGGGGAGATCGCCGCCGAGACCACCATGATCCGCGGGACGCCCGGGTTCGTGGCCCCGGTGCTCGACGATCCGTATGCCGTCGCACTGGTGCACCAGGTGCTGCGGGCCGCGGACGAGGGGAACGCACTGGCCGCCGACACGCTGCTGCGAGTCGCCGTGACCCGGCTGCTCCGGCTGAACGGCGGCCCGCTGCCGCAGCGCGAGGTGCGGACCGCGGGGGCGCGGATCGCGGCACGCGCGCGTGCCGTGCTGGAGGAGCGCCTGTCCGGGCCGCCGACCCTGGAGAAACTGGCCGCCGATCTCGGGACCAGCCCGTTCGCGCTGCTGCGGGCCTTCCGGCAGGCCTACGGGATGCCGCCGCACGCCTGGCTGACCGATGCCCGGGTGCGTCGGGCCAGACGCCTGCTGGACGCGGGTACCGTGCCGGCGGAGGCCGCCCTGGCCGTCGGGTTCACCGACCAGTCGCACCTCAACCGGCACTTCTCCCGGATCGTGGGCGTACCTCCCGGCGCCTACCAGCGGGAGCGCAAGAACGTACAAGACGCGCGGTCGAGGCTGCTCCTACCGTCGCAGCTGTGGCAGAACAGACAGCTCTCGCAGACATACGCGCAGACGACGGACGAAAGCCCGACGCCGCCGTCGTACGGGACGCCCTCGGAGTCGGGGTCGCCGTAGGACTGTCGGGGTTCGCCTTCGGGGTGACCTCGGCCGGCAGCGGGCTCACACTGCTCCAGACCTGCGCGCTGAGTCTGCTGGTGTTCACCGGTGCCTCCCAGTTCGCTCTCGTGGGGGCGCTGGCGGCCGGGGGCAATCCGTTCACGGCGGCCGCGGGGGCCTTCTTCCTGGGCGTGCGCAACGCCTTCTACGGGCTGCGTCTGTCACAGCTGCTGGCCCTCCCGCGCGGGATACGGCCGCTGGCCGCCCAGTGGGTCATCGACGAGACGACGGCGGTGGCGCTGGCACAGCCCACGCGGCGCGGCGCACGGATCGGCTTCACCGTCACCGGGCTCAGCCTGTACCTGTTGTGGAACCTCACCACGCTGCTCGGCGCCCTGGGCGCCAAGGCACTCGGGGACACCGACGCCTGGGGCCTCGACGCGGCCGGGCCCGCCGTCTTTCTGGCCCTGCTCGCGCCCATGCTGAAGTCCCTCACCGAGCGGGCCGTCGCCGGTCTCGCCGTGCTGCTGGGCCTCGGACTGCTGCCCGTGCTGCCGGCCGGTGCGCCGGTTCTGGTGGCCGCTCTCGCGGCACCGGCCGTGCTCTGTCTGGAGGGCCGTCGCAGGGGCGGCGCGCGTGCCGACGGGCAGGACCGGGGACCGCAAGGACGGCACGAAGACGACCAACACCACGATCAACACCAGGAACACCAGGAACACCACGAGCAGCACGAGCAGCCGGGGCAGTGGAGGCAGCCCGGGCAAACAGAGCAGCCGGAGCAGCCGGAGCAGCCAGGACAAGGTCGAGGAGAGGAAAGTTGTTGAACACCTGGATCGCGATCGCCGCGACCGCCCTCGGCTGCTACGCCGTCAAGCTCGCCGGGTTGCTGGTCCCGGCGGCCGCGCTGGAGCGGCCGCTGGTGAAGCGGCTCGCCGCGCTGCTGCCCGTCGCCCTCCTCGCCGCTCTCACCGCGCAGCAGACCTTCGCCCACGGACACGTGCTCGCGCTGGACGCGCGGGCGGCCGGGCTCGCGGCAGCCGCCGTGGCGCTGATCCTGCGGGCGCCTTTCCTGCTCGTCGTCGCTGCGGCCGTGGTGGTGACGGCCGGGGTGCGGGCGATGGGAGGGTGAGGCCCCGGCACACGCGCGCGTGCCGGGTCTGCCAGGCGCTCGGCAGCCGCCTCGGGACCTGCCTCAGCCGATGGCCCGGCCGTACGCCCTGAGCGTGCGCAGCGCCTCGATCGTCACCATGGGGCGCGCTTCCAGGGCGGTGCCCGGCGCCCACTGGCGCCAGGTGATCGGCCAGCCGCCGTCCTCCTGCTGCCGGCTCGCCAGGAAGTCCAGGGAGCGTGCCATCTCGTCGTCCGTGAACCACGCCCGTGCCAGGGAGTCGGGTGTCCTGGCGTAGTCGTGCGGGAAGTGGTGTTCCCCCGGGGCGTAGCCGGGTGCGACCGGACAGGCCTCCAGGTGTTCCGGGTCCAGCGCCACCAGGCGGTGTTCCCGGACCAGGCGGCCGAGCCGGCCGGCGGCAGCCTCCGCGCGCGGGCGGTCGGGAGCCGAGTCCAGGAAGGTGACGGCGGCCTCGATCGCGTACGGGTGGGTCTTCTCCAGGGACTCGATCCGCTGCCAGCAGAAGTCGGTCGCACGGAACAGCCAGGCGTGCCACACCTCGTTGCGGTGCAGCAGGCCCACCACGGGCCCGGTGGCCAGGAGCTCACCGGGCGCTTCGTCCGTGATCGGCAGGAAGGGTGCCGCCGGATAGCCGCGCTGGCTCGGATGGATCGCCGGCAGGGCTCCCTCCGGGGTGGAGACGGACGTGAGATAGCGGCACACCCGCTCCACCCGCTGTCCGCCGCAGCGTCCGATGGCGTCCAGGACGCGCAGGGCCCGGCCGATGTGCAGCGGCTGGCTGACGGGGCCGCGCAGATCGGGCTCCAGCGCGTGGCCGTACCCGCCGTCCTCGTTGCGGTAGGCGTCCAGCGCGGTCTCCACCGGGTCGGGGCCGCCGTTCAGGAAGTGGTACGCGAACAGCCGCTGCTCCAGCACACGCGCGGTGAGCCAGACGAAGTGCTCGGCACGGAAGAGCGGGGACAGCGCCGAGGGCGTGGCAGACGTGGCTGGCGGGGCTGGAGTGGCCCGCATGGCAGACCTGGCATGTGTGGCGTGCGTCGGGGGGAGTGGGGAAGCTCCGGTTTCGGCCATGCGTCAGACCGTAGGGCGGAAAGCGGTCTCGGCAAGCCGTCCGGCCGGGGCCCACCCCCGGAGGCGGGATACTGGTGGCATGCGGTTGACGGTCTTCTGGGAGCGGATGGCGGAGCACTTCGGTACGGGGTACGCCGACACCTTCGCGCGCGATCACGTGATGTCGGAGCTCGGCGGTCGCACGGTGCACCAGGCGCTGGCCGCGGGCTGGGCCGCCAAGGACGTGTGGCGCGTGGTCTGCAATGTCATGAACGTCCCTCTGGAGAGGCGCTGACCGCTCGGAATGATCGCGGGACCGGCGCGGACTGTCGGTGGCGTGGGCGAGACTTGCACCGTGGCACCCACTGACGACACCGGGCAGACGACCCAGCACGCATCTCCGTTCGGTTCGGCGCCGCCGCCCCGGCCGCCGGCCGAGGGCGGCGCCGGGCCGATCGCCCGCATGCCGCGCTGGCTGCCGCGCGCCATGGTGCTGGCACTGGCGCTCGTCGCCGCGTTCCAGCTGGGCAGCTGGGCCTTCCACCAGCTGACCGGCCTGCTGATCAACGTCCTCATCGCGTTCTTCCTGGCCCTCGCCATAGAGCCCGCGGTGAGCCGGATGGCCGCGCGGGGCATGCGCCGTGGGCTCGCCACCTTCCTGGTCTTCCTCGGTCTGGCGATCGCGACGGCCGGGTTCGTCACGCTGCTCGGCTCGATGCTCGCCGGCCAGATCATCAAAATGGTCGAGGGCTTCCCGGACTACCTCGACTCCCTCATCAACTGGGCCAACGTGAAGTTCCACACCGACCTCAGACGTGTGGACATCCAGGAGGGCCTGCTCCACTCCGACTGGCTGCGCAAGTACGCGCAGAACAGCGCCGCGGGCGTCCTCGACGTGTCCGCGCAGGTACTCGGCGGCCTGTTCCAGCTGCTTACGGTCGCGCTGTTCTCCTTCTACTTCGCCGCCGACGGGCCGCGGCTGCGCCGCGCCATATGTTCCGTGCTGCCGCCCGCACGGCAGGCCGAGGTCCTGCGCGCGTGGGAGATCGCCGTCGACAAGACCGGCGGCTACCTGTACTCGCGCGGCCTGATGGCGCTCATCTCGGGGATCGCGCACTACATCCTGCTGCAGGCGCTGGGTGTGCCGTACGCCCCCGTGCTCGGTGTCTGGGTGGGCCTGGTCTCGCAGTTCATCCCCACCATCGGCACATATCTCGCGGGGGCGCTGCCGATGCTGATCGCGTTCACGGTCAACCCCTGGTACGCGCTGTGGGTGCTGGTCTTCGTCGTGATCTACCAGCAGTTCGAGAACTACATGCTGCAGCCCAAGCTGACCTCGAAGACCGTCGACATCCATCCCGCGGTCGCCTTCGGGTCGGTCATCGCCGGCACCGCGCTCCTCGGTGCGGTCGGCGCGCTGATCGCCATCCCCGCGGTTGCCACGCTGCAGGCCTTCCTCGGGGCCTACGTGAAGCGGTACGCCGTCACGGACGACCCCCGGGTGCACGGCCACCGAAGCCGGGGCACGGGCCCCGGGCTGATCACGCGCGCGGGGCGGCTGTGGGGGCGGCGGGAGACGGAGCCGGAGGGAGTCTCGGTGGGGGAGGAGCCGAGCCAGTAGGCGCCGGGAGGCCGGGCCGACTCCCGGCGGCGAGGAGCAGGAGGTGTCCTCGGGGCCTCGTCAGCAGGTGAGCACCGCCCAGACACCGGCGCCGGCGACGGCGGCCGCGTAGACGGCGACCGCGGCGGTGACGATCCGCAGCCTGACCCGCTCGCTCCAGGAGGTACGGGACAGCAGCCAGGTCAGTGCGGGCAGCACCAGCACGGCATGCAGGCTCACCCCGTGCAGCGGTTTGAGCGGGGCCGTCGAGCGGTAGGCCGCCTGCTGGTGCCCGGTCCGGGTCAGCACCACACCGCGCGCGATCATCGCGGCACCCGACGCCAGGGCGACCAGCAGGATCGCGAATCCGGAGCGCACCGCGAGCGGCATTCCCGCGGGACCCGCCGGGCGGCGCCGGAAGGACACGACCGCGCACACGGTCAGCAGCACCACCAGGACACCTCCGCCCACCGCGAGTGTCATCGACACCGCCGAAGGGCGTCTCCATGTCGAGGTGCGAGGGCACCTGGCGCCACGCCTGCAGGGTGATGCCGCCGACCTCGACGACGCAGTCGGCGGCGAACACGACGAGCAGTGCCGTGCGCAGCCGTACCCCGATGTGCAGATACGACGTGACCCAGGTGAACGCGATCAGGGTCGCTCCGAAGGACAGCCCGAACATGACGGGCTTGCGCCAGGAGACGGGCCCGTCCCACGGGCCTCCGTCGACGGCGAACACGACCAGGTGGGCCAGGCCGGAGAGGATCAGCACAAGGCCGGTCGCGTGGCACAGCCGCTCCGCGGGACGCAACTGAATGGCGGGACGCAACCGGGCGGCGCGATGCAGCCGGGCCGCTTGATGCGGCCGGGTCCGCGGGGCGGGAGGCGTCGTCCCGCCGATGTGACGGATCCTCTGTGTGTGCGTCTGCGAGTGCGTGTGCCTCTGCATGGGCCAAGGCTCCCGAGCGCGCCCCCGCGCCGTCGTCGTCCGGCCGAAGACAGCCGCCGTAGGCCGGGAGGAATAGCGGCGGGCCGCCCCGGACGACTGGGACGGCCGGACGGTCGGGACCGCCGTCCGCCCCGCGCCGCCGGACAACCCGCGCCCGGCGGGCCGCGGGACGCGCTTGACACGAAAATCGAACATCTATTCTTATAGGGGCTCCGGCGAGTCCCAACGAAGGGGATTCTGCCCCGGTTTGGGGTAGTGCGCCCCTAAGTTATCCACAGGCCGGACGTGCGTCGGGGCGCATTGTCAGTGGCAGGCGTTAGCGTCTTTGACGTGAAGCGATCGACTCAAGCAAATCGGGTGGAACCCATGGCAGGAACCGACCGCGAGAAGGCGCTCGACGCCGCGCTCGCACAGATTGAACGGCAGTTCGGCAAGGGCGCGGTCATGCGCATGGGCGAGCGGTCGAAGGAGCCCATCGAGGTCATCCCGACCGGGTCGACCGCGCTCGACGTGGCCCTCGGCGTCGGCGGTCTGCCGCGCGGCCGTGTTGTGGAGATCTACGGACCGGAGTCCTCCGGTAAGACGACCCTGACCCTGCACGCCGTGGCGAACGCGCAGAAGGCCGGCGGCCAGGTGGCCTTCGTGGACGCGGAGCACGCCCTCGACCCCGAGTACGCGCGCAAGCTGGGCGTCGACATCGACAACCTGATCCTCTCCCAGCCCGACAACGGTGAGCAGGCCCTGGAGATCGTGGACATGCTGGTCCGCTCCGGTGCCCTCGACCTCATCGTCATCGACTCCGTCGCCGCGCTCGTCCCGCGCGCGGAGATCGAGGGCGAGATGGGCGACTCGCACGTGGGTCTGCAGGCACGCCTGATGAGCCAGGCCCTGCGGAAGATCACCAGCGCGCTCAACCAGTCGAAGACCACGGCGATCTTCATCAACCAGCTCCGCGAGAAGATCGGCGTGATGTTCGGCTCCCCGGAGACCACGACCGGTGGCCGGGCGCTGAAGTTCTACGCCTCGGTGCGCATCGACATCCGCCGTATCGAGACCCTGAAGGACGGCACGGAGGCGGTCGGCAACCGCACCCGCTGCAAGGTCGTCAAGAACAAGGTCGCGCCGCCCTTCAAGCAGGCCGAGTTCGACATCCTCTACGGGCAGGGCATCAGCCGCGAGGGCGGCCTGATCGACATGGGTGTGGAGCACGGCTTCGTCCGCAAGGCCGGCGCCTGGTACACGTACGAGGGCGACCAGCTCGGCCAGGGCAAGGAGAACGCGCGCAACTTCCTGAAGGACAACCCCGACCTGGCCAACGAGATCGAGAAGAAGATCAAGGAGAAGCTGGGCGTCGGCGTACGGCCGGAGGAGCCGGCCGCAGAGCCGGGCGCGGACGCGGCGGTCACCGCCCCCACCGACGACGCCGCCAAGACGGCTGCTGCCCCGGCGGCCGCCAAGACGACCAAGCCCAAGGCCGCGGCAGCCAAGAGCTGACCCGTGACACGACGAACCGACTGGGCCGAGTACGAGCACTCCGTTCCCGGTGCCCCACGGGGGAGGGGCACCGGGAACGGCCCGGGCTCCGCCGCGGACGGTGATGGCGCATACAGCAGTGACGGGACGTACGGAGGTAACGGGGCGTACGGCACTGGCGGGGCGTACCGGACGGACAGTGATCCGGACGACTCCGCGCCGGGCGGTCCGTCCGCCGCGTACGGCGACCAGCCGGCCGGGGTCCGGAGTCGTGGCGACGGCGGGCCGCGTGGCGCGCGGGGCTCCCGCGCGGGCGGCTCGCGTGACGGCGGGCCGCAGGGCGGGCGCGGGCGGCGGCGTGGTTCTGGCCGGGCGTCCGCCGAGGACGGAGACACCTCCCCCTTGTCGAGGGCCGAGCGGGAGGAGCCTCCTGGGGACCCGGTGGAGCGGGCGCGTGCGATCTGTCTGCGCCTGCTCACCGGGACCCCGCGCACCCGCAAGCAGCTCGCGGACGCCCTGCGCAAGCGGGAGATCCCGGACGACGCGGCGGAAGAGGTGCTGTCGCGGTTCGAGGAGGTCGGGCTGATCAACGACGGTGCGTTCGCGGACGCCTGGGTGGAGTCCCGGCACCACGGGCGGGGACTGGCCCGGCGTGCCCTCGCCCAGGAGCTGCGGACCAAGGGCGTCGACGCGGCGCTGATCGACGAGGCCGTGGCCCAGCTCGACACCGAGCAGGAGGAGGCGACCGCGCGCGAGCTCGTCGCCCGCAAGCTGCGCTCCACCCGCGGCCTCGACCGGGACAAACGGCTTCGCCGCCTGGCCGGCATGCTCGCCCGCAAGGGCTACTCCGAGGGCATGGCCCTGAGGGTGGTCCGCCGGGCCCTGGAGGAGGAGGGCGAGGACACGGAGTTCCCCGGGGACGAGGGGATCTGAGTACACCGGTCGGCCGTCACCCTGACACGCGGCCCCGGGCGCACCGGGGACCCGCGTTGCCCTACGGCGTCACCGGCAACCCCGCCGCCCGCCACGCCTGGAACCCCCCGACCAGGTCGGTCGCCCGGTGCAGGCCCAACCGGTGCAGGGACGAGGCCGCCAGGCTCGACGCGTAGCCCTCGTTGCAGATCACGACGATGCGCAGGTCGTGGTCGGTGGCCTCGGGGGTGCGGTGGCTGCCCTGCGGGTCGAGCCGCCACTCCAGCTCGTTGCGTTCGATGACCAGGGCACCGGGGATCAGACCGTCCCTGTCACGCAGCGCGGCGTAGCGGATGTCCACCAGGAGGGCCTCACCGGCCTGGACGGCGGCGTGGGCCTCGGGCGCCTCGATCCGCTCGTAGTCCCGGCGCACCCGCTCCAGCAGCTCGTCGATTCCGGTGGGCGACCGCTTCGCGCTCACTGCCAGTCCTCCGGGCGCTCGACCTGCTCCAGGCGCAGTACCTGCCCCGTGCGACTGTAACGGCGGATCCGCGGCAGCGGCGGGTAGTAGGCGTGCACGGAGATCGCGTGGAGGTCGGGAGACTCGTTCAGCACCTCATGGACGTGGTGGTGGCCGAAGGAGCGGCCCTGGCCGGCCCGGAGCCGCCGCCGGCGGTCCACCCCGTCGGTGAGTTCGAGGGTCTTCCAGCCGTCGGTGGGCAGCCGGGCGGCGAGCGAGTTCTCCTTCAGCTCGCCGACAGCGGTGTGGAAGGCGCCGACCGACTCGGCGTGGTCGTGCCAGCCGGTGCCGGTGCCGGGAGGCCAGCCGATCAGCCAGGCCTCACTGCCGCCCGGCCCCTGCAGGCGCACCCAGGTGCGGCCCTCCGGGTCGACCGGCAGGGACGCGATCAGCTCGGTGTCGGCGGCGGTGCGCCGGACGAAGTCGAGAAGGTCCGCCTGCGTGGGCGCCGGGTCGGCGGGTGCGGACCCGGGACCGGACGGGGCGGACGTGGAAACAGGCGTGGAAACGGGCGTGGAGGAAGAGACAGACACGTACACCGTCCTGAAGAGCGTTCGCGGAGGGCGCGCGGCAGCACGGGCGCGGCGCGCGGGTGTTGAGGAAGGCGAATTCAGCAGGACGGGCGACACACGCAGCCCGCATAGCGGACGAGGTCCATATGGACCCTCCGCCACAGGCGCACATTGGTGTCGGTCACGATCCGGAGTACACCATGGGGGTGCGAAACGGTCAACTCACCGTCACCATGTGGACCGCGCAGTGACGGTGACCCCACACGGGTCAGTGCGCCCCCGCCCCGGCCCGCGCCTCGGACTGCACGGTGCCGCCCAGCGTCGCCTCCGCGGCCGCGTACAGGTCGGCGGGCCGCACGCCGTTCAGCGCGGTGACCAGGTGACCGTCGGGCCGGACCAGGAGCACGGTGTGGGCGGCCGCGCCCGGGTAGCTCTCGGCGACCAGCAGTTCGGCGGGGTGCGGCAGCGCGGTCACCGCCGCCGCCAGCCGGGGCATGATCCCCGCGGTCACCCAGTGCTTGCGCTCCCACACGACGGTCCCCGGCGCGACCAGCAGCACCACCAGCGCCCCGCGGCCCAGCCGGTCCCGCAGCCGTACGAAGGAGCCGTCCTCCGCGGTCACCACCACATCCGCGACCGGGGCGCCGACCGGCGTGTCGACGGGGGCCTCCGCCTCGTTGCGCGGGGGCGCGAGCGGCGAGTCGGCGTACGCCCCCGGCGCGCCCAGCGGCCCGCGCCCCAGATGGCTGTCCATGAAGAGGGCGTCGTGCCCACGGGACCCCCCGGGGACGTACGACCGCAGTCCGCCACCGCCGCGCAGCAACGGCAGCACCTGGTCCGCGGCGCGCAGCCGGGCGGCGACGATGCCCCGCCGCTCCGTCTGGTAGCTGTCCAGCAGTGCTTCGTGCGGCCCGTGGTGCCAGGCCACCGCCAGCTTCCAGGCCAGGTTCCCGGCGTCCCTGAGCCCCTCGTCCAGCCCGTGGGTGCCGAACGCGCCCAGCAGGTGTGCCGCGTCCCCGGCGAGGAAGACCCGACCGGCGCGCCAGCGGCGGGCCAGCCGGTGGTGGACCGTGTGCACCCCGGTGTCCAGGAGTTCGTAGGAGGGGTTGGCCTCGCCGGTCCAGCCCGTGAGGGTCTCCCGGATACGGGCGACCAGCAGTTCGGGCGTGACCAGGTCCTTGCCGGGCGGCAGCAGCCAGTCCAGCCGCCACACGCCGTCCGGAAGCGGGCGGGCCGTGATCTCCCCGGACGAGAGGCCGGTCGTCCGCCAGGGCGGCAGGCGGTGGAGGAACGCTTCGTCGCCCCGGGGAAGTTCCGTGCGCAGGGCGGCGACGGCGTGACGCTCGACAGCCGTACGGCCGGGGAAGCGGATGTCCTGGAGCTTGCGCACGGTCGAGCGCGGCCCGTCGCAGCCGACAAGGTAACTGCCTCGCCACCACGTGCCGTTGGGACCGCGGGTGTGCGCCGTGACGCCCGAGGACTCCTGCTCTATGGTGTCCAGGCGGCTGTCCACGGCGAGCTCGATCATCGGCTCGCGGGTGACGGCGGCGCGCAGGGCAGTGGTCAGGACGTGCTGGGCGATGTGCAGCGGGGCGGGCTCGGCGTCGCCGAAGGCGACCTCGCGCATCACCTGTTTGCGCCGCAGCGACCGCCATCCGGCCCAACGCAGCCCGGCACCACCGAGCGGCACACCGGCCAGCCGCTCCGCGACGGCCGCCGTGTCCTCGCGCAGCACGACGGTGCGCGCGGCACGCGGCGCGTCCCTGCCCGGTCCCTCGTCGAGGAGGACGGACGGCACTTCCTGACGCGCCAGCGCCAGGGCGAGCGCAAGCCCGACGGGCCCCGCTCCGACGATGATCACCGGATCCACGGCGCGGCGCCCCCTGCCCGCAGCGGTGCCCTGAGGGTCGTGTGTGAACAGGAAGTTGGAGCAGGCTGCACGATCACAAAACGTATGCAACAGACTGTCGGCCAGCCGGTCAAGCGGGACTCACGCCCGGTGTCCTTCGCATGGGGGTGCTGTGCCCCCCGGGGCGGCTCGTGCGACGGCCGGCCGTCTCCCCGCGCCGCCGGCCGCGCCCGCGACCCCCGCGGGCGGAACGCACGCCGGTGGCAGCGGCACCCCGGCCGCCGCCTCCGGCGTGCGCCGCCTCACTGGGCGGTGCGTCAGATCGTCCCGCCGGCGCCCGTCCCGAAGGTTCCCCCCACCTGGGCGGGGTTGACCTCTTCGAGTTCCTCGGCGGCGAGGACCACGCCCGTGCTCCGCTTGCTGCGGCGCAGCCTGCCCTCGAGCCAGGAGGCGAAGCTGGTGAGGACGAAGTTCAGCACGATGTAGACGATTGCCACCACGATGAAGCTGGCGATGACGTCGGCGTAGTTGGCGGCGAGCGTGCTGCGCGAGTTCAGCAGCTCGGGGAACCCGATGATCACGCCGCCCAGCGCGGTGTCCTTCACGATGACGACCAGCTGGCTGACGATCGCCGGCAGCATCACCGTGACCGCCTGCGGGAGCAGGATGCCGGTCATCGTCTGCCCCTTGCGCAGGCCGATCGCGTACGCGGCCTCCGTCTGCCCCCTGGGCAACGCGAGGATGCCGGCGCGTACGACCTCGGCGAGGACCGAGGCGTTGTAGAGCACCAGGCCGGTCACGACCGCGTACAGCGGCCGATCGTCGCTGCTGATGCCCTCGAAGCTGACGTAGAACTGGTTGGCGAAGAGCATCAGCAGCAGCACCGGGATGGCCCGGAAGAACTCGACCACCACACCGGCCGGAACACGGACCCACCGGTGGTCGGACAGCCGGGCGATGCCGAAGACCGCGCCCAGCGGAAGGGCGATGATCATGGCGAGGGCCGCGGCCTTCAGGGTGTTGCCCAGGCCGGGCAGCAGGTACGTCGTCCAGGCCTCGGAAGTGGTGAAGGGCTGCCACAGGGCCCACTGCAACTGGCCCTTGTCGTCCATCGTCTGCCAGACCCACCCCAGGAGCAGGGCGAGCAGGCCGAGGAAGACGACCGAGAACACCACATTGCGCCGCTTGGCCCGGGGGCCGGGGGCGTCGTAGAGAACGGAGGTCACCGCTTCACCGCCAGTCGCTTGCCGAGCCAGCCGAGGAGGAGGCCGACCGGCAGGGTCAGGATCACGAACCCGAAGGCGAAGACGGCGCCGATGGCGACCAGCTGGGCCTCGTTCTCGATCATCGTCTTCATCAGGGCGGCGGCCTCGGCCACGCCGATCGCGGCCGCCACGGTCGTGTTCTTGGTCAGTGCGATCAGGACGTTGGCCAGCGGTCCGATGACCGCCCGGAACGCCTGCGGCAGCACGATGAGCCGCAGCGACTGGGTGAAGCCGAGCCCGATCGCGCGGGCCGCCTCCGCCTGGCCGACGGGCACGGTGTTGATGCCGGAGCGCAGCGCCTCGCAGACGAAGGCCGCGTGGTAGGCGACGAGGCCGAGCACCGCGAGCCGGAAGCCCTGGAGCTTGAAGTCGGACACGCCCATGGTGACGCCGAAGATGTCGGCGAGGCCGAGGGAGGTGAAGACGATGATGACCGTCAGGGGGATGTTCCGGACGATGTTGACATAGGCGGTGCCGAAGCCGCGCATCAGCGGAACCGGGCTGACCCGCATCGCGGCCAGCAGAGTGCCCCAGACCAGGGAGCCCAGGGCGGAGAAGACGGCGAGTTTCACCGTCATCCAGAACGCCCCTAGGACGTCGTAACCTTGAAGAAAGTCGAACACGATCTCCCGCGCTTCCGGGTGTGTGGCGTACGAGGAGGCGTGGCGCGCCGCCGCCGTGATCGCGGCGGGCGACGGCGCGCCTGCGGAATCCTGCGGTGCCCGCGGATCCCTGCGTTACCGGCTGATCCGGGTCACCGGCTGATCCGGGTCACCGGCCGATCCGGTTTACTTGACGATCTGGCCGATCTTCGGGGCGGGCTCGTTCTTGTAGTCGGCCGGGCCGAAGTTCTTCTTCACGGCCGCCTCCCAGGAGCCGTCGCTGACCATCTTCTCCAGCGCGGCGTTGATCTTGTTGACGGTGGCGGTGTCGCCCTTCTTCACACCGATGCCGTAGTTCTCGTTGCTGAGCTTGAGCCCGGCGAGCTTGAACTGGCCCTTGTACTTGTCCTGCGAGGCGAAGCCCGCGAGGATCGAGTCGTCGGTGGTCACCGCGTCCACGGCGCCGCTCTGCAGGCCGGCGATGCACTCCGAGTAGCCGCTGTACTGACGCAGGTTGGCCTTCGGGGCGATCGTGTCGTGGACGTTCTGCGCCGAGGTGGAGCCGGTCACCGAGCACAGCTTCTTGCCGTTGAGGTCCGTGCCCTTGGAGATGTCCGACTTCGCCTTGACCAGCAGGTCCTGGTGGGCGAGCAGGTAGGGGCCGGCGAAGTCGACCTTCTGCTTGCGCTTGTCGTTGATCGAGTAGGTCGCCACGATGAACTTCACGTCGCCGCGGGCGAGCGCGTTCTCACGGTCGGCGCTCTTGGTCTCGACGAACTGGATCTGGTCGGGCTTGTAGCCGAGCTGCTTGGCGACATAGGTCGCCACGTCCACGTCGAAACCGGAGAAGGTGCCGTCCGGCTTCTTCAGGCCGAGACCGGGCTGGTCGTACTTGATACCGATCTTGATCTTGTTGCCGCCACCGGACGAACCGCTCTCGTTCTTGTTGCCCGAGCCGCATGCCGTCGCCGTGACGGTCAGGGCGAGCACGACGGCCGAGGCGGCGGTGACCTTGCGGAGCTTCATGGTGAACTTCCTTTGAATGATGAGGAGTTGAAGCCGTCAGGGGCTGAACGGAGGTGTTGTCGCAACCGATCCTGTCGGCTCGGCTCGGCTCGGTTCGGCTCAGTGATGGAGGATCTTCGACAGGAAGTCCTTGGCCCGGTCGCTGCGCGGATTGCTGAAGAACTGGTCGGGCGCAGCCTCTTCGACGATCCGGCCGTCGGCCATGAAGACCACCCGGTTTGCAGCCGATCGGGC
This sequence comes from Streptomyces sp. NPDC046197, assembly GCF_040646295.1. Taxonomy (NCBI): domain Bacteria; kingdom Bacillati; phylum Actinomycetota; class Actinomycetes; order Kitasatosporales; family Streptomycetaceae; genus Streptomyces; species Streptomyces sp. NPDC046197. The sequence goes on from NZ_JBEYZY010000016.1 coordinate 40,329, forward strand.
GAAGCCCATCTCGTGGGTGACGACGATCATCGTCATGCCGTCCCGCGCGAGCTGCTGCATGACCTCGAGGACCTCGTTGATCATCTCGGGGTCCAGGGCCGAGGTCGGCTCGTCGAAGAGCATGACCTTCGGGTCCATGGCCAGCGCACGCGCGATGGCCACCCGCTGCTGCTGGCCGCCGGACAGCTGGGCGGGGTACTTCTCCGCCTGCGCGCCGACGCCGACCCGGTCCAGCAGGGCCCGGGCCCGCTCCTCGGCCTTCTTCTTGTCCGTCCTGCGGACCTTGACCTGGCCCAGCGTCACGTTCTCCAGCACCGTCTTGTGCGCGAAGAGGTTGAACGACTGGAAGACCATGCCGACGTCGGCCCGCAGCCGGGCCAGCTCCTTGCCCTCCTGGGGCAGCGGCCGGCCGTCGATCGTGATCGTGCCCGCGTCGATGGTCTCCAGGCGGTTGATGGTGCGGCACAGCGTGGACTTTCCGGACCCGGACGGTCCGATGACCACGACGACCTCGCCGCGGGCGATCGTCAGGTCGATGTCCTGGAGCACGTGCAACGCGCCGAAGTGCTTGTTGACGCTCTTCAGGACGACCAGATCGCCGGTCGAGGCCACGTCTTCCTTGGCCACCGATACTTCGGTCATCGCTTTCAGGCTCCGTCCTCCTCGGTTTCGGAGGACAGTAATAACGCCGTGCGACCAGCGTCATTACATCTGAGGGAGATCTGAGCATCACGATCCGATAGCGATCGGACACGGGTCGTAGCAGGAGGTGTCCGGGGCGCGTACCGGCTGCATAACGGAAGCGGTGCGCAACCCGAAGCCTCTTGACGCCGTCCTCATCCATCGGCGTGACTGCACATGGTGCACGCGCGCGTGCATTACCTACACAGAGAGATCGTACGACCGATGAACCGGAGGGGGCCGGGATGAGACTGCTCCTCGTCGAGGACGACAACCACGTCGCAGCCGCTCTGTCCGCGGTCCTGGCCCGGCACGGTTTCGACGTCACGCACGCGCGCAGCGGCGAGGAGGCCCTTCAGGCGCTCGTTCCCGGAGGCCCCGGCTTCGGCGTCGTCCTGCTCGACCTGGGCCTGCCCGACCAGGACGGCTACGAGGTCTGCGGCAAGATCCGCAAGCGCACCGGTACCCCGGTGATCATGGTCACCGCCCGCTCCGACGTGCGCTCCCGCATCCACGGCCTCAACCTCGGCGCCGACGACTACGTGGTGAAGCCCTACGACACCGGTGAGCTGCTCGCCCGTATCCACGCGGTGAGCCGGCGCACCGCCCACGAGGACACGGGCGGCGGCGCGGAGACCGCGCTGCACCTCGGCCCGGTCCGCATCGAACTGCCCACCCGGCAGGTCAGCGTGGACGGCACGGTCGTCCAGCTGACCCGCAAGGAGTTCGACCTGCTCGCGCTGCTCGCCCAGCGTCCCGGGGTGGTCTTCCGTCGCGAGCAGATCATCAGCGAGGTGTGGCGTACCAGTTGGGAGGGGACCGGACGCACCCTGGAGGTGCACGTCGCGTCCCTGCGCTCCAAACTGCGCATGCCCGCGCTGATCGAGACCGTACGCGGCGTCGGCTACCGCCTCGTTGCCCCGGCCGCGTAGCGGGGACGGGTGCGCACACGTCTGCTGCCGCTGCTCATCGTCCTGATGGCGGCCCTGCTGCTCGCGCTCGGCCTCCCGCTCGCCCTCAGCGTGGCCGCGGCCCAGCAGCAGAAGGTGGTCGTCGACCGGATCGACGACACGGCACGTTTTGCCGCCCTGGCCCAGTTCGTCACCGACCGGCCCACCGGCTCCCGGCAGACGGTGCCGGACGAGCGCGGCGAGACCCTCGGCCGCGAACTCGCCAGCTACTACGAGGTCTACGGCATCCGGGCCGGCGTCTTCTACCGCACCGGTACCCCCATGGCCAACGCGCCCGACGACTGGTCCCTGCCCGGCGCGGGCGAGGTCCGCGAGGCGTTCGACGAGGCGCTGCTCAGCCGCCGCAGCCACGACCCCGAGCAGGTCTGGCCCTGGCAGCGGAACCGGCTCGTGGTCGCCTCGCCGGTCATCAGGGACGGTGACGTCGTCGCCGTCGTCGTCACCGACTCGCCCACCGGGCAGATGCGGTCGCGGACGCTGCACGGCTGGCTGCTCATCGGCGCCGGTGAGATCGCCGCGATGCTGCTCGCCGTCGGCGCGGCCCTCCGGCTGACCGGCTGGGTGCTCCGGCCCGTACGGATCCTCGACGCCACCACGCACGACATCGCCACCGGGCGGCTGAAGTCCCGTGTCGCCGTCGGCGGCGGGCCGCCGGAACTGCGCAGGCTGGCCCGGTCGTTCAACGAGATGGCGGACAACGTCGAGGAGGTGCTGGAGCAGCAGCGTGCCTTCGTCGCGGACGCCTCGCACCAGCTGCGCAACCCGCTCTCGGCGCTGCTGCTGCGCATCGAACTGCTCGCCCTCGAACTGCCCGAGGACAACGAGGAGATCGCCTCCGTCCGCACCGAGGGCAAGCGCTTCGCGCAGGTCCTGGACGACCTGCTCGACCTGGCGCTCGCCGAACACGCCGCGGCGGACCTGCGGCTCACCGACATCGGCGCGCTGGCCGCGGAGCGCGTCGCGGCCTGGGCGGCGGCCGCCGAGGCGAAGGGGGTACGGCTGGTCGGACACTGCCCGGCCACCACGGCGTGGGCCGACCCGGTGACGCTGTCGTCCGCGCTGGACGCGGTGATCGACAATGCCGTGAAGTTCACGCCGGGGGACGAGTGCGTCGAGGTCACGGTCTCCTGCGACGGCGACACCTCGACGGTGGTCGTCGCCGACCGCGGACCGGGCCTGACCGACGACGAGCTGGGCCGCGTCGGCGACCGGTTCTGGCGCAGCGGCCGCCACCAGAACGTCAAGGGCTCCGGCCTGGGCCTGTCCATCTCCCGGGCGCTGCTCGCGGCGGGCGGCGGTTCGATCGCCTACGAGCATCACGAGCCGCACGGGCTGAAGGTCACGCTGACGGTGCCGAGGTCGGGACCTGTGGCGCCGTAAGGAGTGCCACGTCGTAAGGGGTGCCGCGTCGTAGGCGGTGCCGCGTCGTGGGGAGTGCCGTGGCGTGGGGAGTGCCGCGTCGTGGGGAGTGCCGGGGCGTGGACGGCGCCGAGTCGTGGTGGCGCTACGGCTTGACCGAGCGGTAGTAGCGGCGGGCGCCCTCGTGCAGGACCAGGGGGTCGGTGTAGATGGCGGTGCGCAGGTCGACGAGCTGGGCGGAGTGGACGTGGGCGCCGATGCCGTCACGGCTCTTGATCACGGTGCGGGTCACCCACTCGGTGAGCCGGGGGTCCGTGTCCGTGCGGGTGATCAGCACGTTGGACACCGCGATCGTCGGCACGGTCGAGCCGTTCTGCACCGAGGGGTAGGCCGACTCCGGCATGTTGGTGGCGCGGTAGTACCGCGTGGCGTCGCCCTCGGCATGCAGCTTGGCGACGAGATCGGCTTCGATCGGCACGAATCGGAAGGCGAACTTCGCGGCCAGCTGTCTCAGGCCGTCCGTCGGCAGCCCGCCCGACCAGAAGAACGCGTCGATCGCGCCGTGCCGCAGCCGTTCCGGTCCGGTGTCGATGCCGTCATCCTGGGGCCGGATGCCCTTCTTCGGGTCGATCCCGGTAGCCTTGAGCACCCGCTCGGCGATCAGCCGGACGCCCGACTCCGGCGGACCTATGGCCACCGTACGGCCCCGCAGATCCGCGACGGACGCGATGCGCGAGTCGCGCGGCACGACCAGCTGGACATAGTCGTCGTAGAGGCGGGCGACGCCACGCAGCCGCGTGGCGCCGGGCCCGTTGTACAACTGGTACGTCTCCACCGCATCGGCCGCGGCGATCGCGAAGTCCGCCTTGCCGGTCGCCACCCGTGCCACGTTCTCCTGGGAGCCGTCGCTGGTCAGCAGCCGGACCTTCAGGTCCGGCATGTCCCTGTCGAGCTCGGTGCGCAGCATCGTCCCGTACTCCTGGTAGACCCCGCGCTGTGTCCCGGTGCTGAAGACGATCGTTCCGCCGGGCGGGTCCTCGCCCAGTGGCAGCAGCCACCACAGCAGCAGCCCGAGGGCGACGACGCCGGCCCCGGCGCCCTGCAGGGCCCGGCGCCTGCCGATACGGGGGAAGACCTTGGACATGCGCGCGATCCTGCCAGCCGGGGCGCGGTGCTGACCAGGGCGGGGTGCGGACGGCGACCGTGCGGGGCGGTCGGTGGCGGCGGATAGAGTCGCGGTATGAGTTCCTCGCCCGCCGATTTCGTCCGTGAGTTCCACCGTGCCTTCGGTCTCGACAGCCGCAGCACACCGACGGAGGTGTCGCCCGAACTCGCCGCGCACCGTGGTGAGCTGCTCGCCGAGGAGGCCGCGGAGGTGGCCGAGGTCTCGGTCGGGGGCCCGCTCGACCGGCTGGCGCACGAGCTGGCGGACGTCGTCTACGTGGCGTACGGCACCGCCCTGGTGCACGGCATCGACCTCGACGAGGTGATCGCCGAGATCCACCGCTCCAACATGACCAAGCTCGGCCCCGACGGACGGGTGGCCCGCCGGGCCGACGGCAAGGTGCTCAAGGGCGACCACTACCGGGCCCCGGACGTGTCGGCCGTGCTGCGCCGCCAGGGGTGGACCTCCGGCGGCGCCTGACCCACCCGGCGTGCTACGACTTCAGGGTGCCGCCCGCCAGCTTCCACTCGCGGTGCAGCGCGCCCAGCGGGATGGACCGCTCGAAGGCCGGAGTACCGAAGATCGACAGCTGCAGACGCAGGGTTCCGCTGAGGTCGACGCCGCCGTAGACGCCCCAGGAGAGGTCGGCCCTGGGGGCGCTGCCGGTCGACGTGGTGACCGTGCCGGAGGCCTCGCCGCGCAGGTACGGCGCCAGGTCCGCGCTGACGCCGACCGTGCCGTACAGACCGACCGTGGCCTGCGCACCGAGTGCCGCCTTCACACCGCCCGCGGTGGCCACCGAGGCGCGCACCGGGGTGCTCGTCATGTCCGACGAGCTGACCGGGGTCCATCCCCGGCCCAGGCCGAAGGTGCCGCCCGCCGTGAAGTCGCCCTTGAGGCTCTGCTCCACGTCGACCGTGACCTTGCCGTCGCCGCTGATCTGGACGTAGCAGGTCAGGTCGAGGTTGACCACGACGGGGACCGGGCCGACCTGGAGCACCGGGTCGGCGTGCAGCTTGGCGAACGGTATCCGCAGCGGGGCGGCGGAGGCGGCGGCCCGGCCCCTGAGGGCCCAGCCCGAGGTCCAGTTGCCGGAGACACCCAGGTAGGCCGAGCCGGGCGCGGAGTCGTTGCCCGCGCCGCCGTACTCGAAGTCGACCTGCGGGGCGACCTGGACGTAGCCGGAGACGGACGCCGCGGCCGGCACCGGCGCGCCCGGGGGCGTGGGCACCGTCGTGTCGACGTCGAGCCGCAGGCTGCCCAGCGGCACGGTCGCGCCCTTCGGTCCCACGTGCACGTCGCCGGACTTGGCCCAGGAGACCTTGACGTCCGGGAGCAGCTTGTCGACGGCGAAGGAGGCGGGGTCGACCGGGACCTTGCCACGGGCGGTCTCGTTGCCGAGTACGGAGTTGAGGGCGGCGGGTTCGGTCTGCACCTCGGTGCCCCGGCCGGTCTCGCCGATCACCTTGGTGACCTTGGCGAGCAGACCGTGCGGTGCCCCGGGGGCCGGGGCGCTGGCGATGACGTCACCGACGACGGCGCCGTGCGGCCTGGCGGTGGCGCCGGGGGAGGACGTGGAACTCCCCTTGCTTTTACCGGAGATGACGGCGCGTCGGGTCCCGCTGTCGTACGAACTGACGGTGAGCGGGGTGTGGTGCGCTCGCCTGCCCGGTCCGTCCGCGCTGCCCGTGGCGGTGGCCGTGGCGGCGGGGGCCGCCGCGACGGCGACGGAGCGATCGGCGGCCGCCGTCGAGTCGGCGGGCTCCTGCTGTACCTTCTCGCTCCGGACGGCGGTCCGGTCGGCCGACGGCGGGGGCGAGGAGCAGCCGGCGGCGAGGAGGAGAGCGGTGACGGCGAAAGCGGGCATCAGGGCACGCGATCGCCTCATGCGTCTGCGCAAGGTCGGTCCTGAAAGGTGAGTGGGGGGTGGCCTGAAAGACCGGCATGCCGAAGCAACGGCCCGTGGGCCGGTCGACTACCGGTGAGTAACCAGCCATGAGCATCCCACGGCCGACCCACCGGAGCTCCACATTCCGGCCAGCTCCCGAAGTGACCTGAGCCACGGCGTCTTTCGGACCGCGAGGAGTGCGCCGTCAAGGGGACGAGGAGAGTGAGCCGTCAAGGTGACGAGGAGTGAGGCCGCAAGGTGATGTTCGGGAGGCCCGCCCGCTCCGGCGCCCCGCACGCCGGCCGGACCGGTGCTACTGACCTTCCGTCATGAGATCGCGTATGTGGCGGATCGGGCTCAGCAGCAGAACCACCGGCGCAATGGCGATCACCAGGCAGGTGAGCCAGAACGCGTCACGGGGGCCGAAGGCGGTGGCCGCCAGGCCCGCCGAGAGGGCTCCGACCGGGATGGCCCCCCAGGAGATGAAGCGCACCGTCGCCATGACGCGGGGAAGCAGGTCCGGCGGTGCGACGGTCTGGCGGTGCGTCCGGGTCAGGACACTGACGACCACCACGCCGACGGTGAACCCCGCGTTGCCCAGGGCGAAGAGGACGGTGAGCCAGCCGTGGCCGGCCAGCGGTATGAGCACCGAGGCGCCGGCCGTCACCAGGCTCGCGACAATGAGCGCGCGGGCACTGCCGAGACGGGTGCTGACCTTGGGGGTCAGGGCCGCGCCGATCAGGCTGCCCACGCCACCGGAGGCCATCAGGACACCGACGAGGGCCGCCGGCGCGCCCAGGGTGCGCACGAGGAAGACGGGCGTGAGGGCCATCTGGGCGCCCGCCACGAAGTTGATGAGGGTCGCCACCACGACGCACGGAGCGATGAACCGGTGCCGGACGACATAGCGGACGCCGTCCTTGATCAGGACCACGAACGAGGTCTGCGCCTGCGGGGGCGGGGTCGGGGCCGGCCGGGGCAGGCTCCACAGCAGCACTGCCGAGGCGACGTAGCTGACGGCATCGACGACGAGGCTGCTGGCGGCCCCGAAGAGCTGCACGAGGAAGCCGCCCAGTGACGGGCCGCCGAGGTCGGTCGCCGCGCCGGAGGCGGAGGTGAGGCTGTTGCGCGCGGTCAGCTCCTCCTTGCTCACGATCGAGGGGAGGAAGGAGGAGTTGCCGACGTCGAAGACGACGTTCGCCAGCCCGATCACGAGTGCGACCAGGACGACCTGGGCGAGGGACAGCACCCCGAGGGCGGCGGTCACGGGAATCGACAGGATCGCGGCCGCGCGCAGCAGGTCCATGGCGACCTGGGTGCCGCGCAGCGGCAGGCGCTGGACGACGACCCCGGCCGGCAGGCCGATGAGGAGCCAGGCCGCATAGCTTGCAGCTGCAATGAGGCTCACCTCGAAGTTCGAGGCGTCCAGTGTCTTCACCGCGACGAGAGGCAGCGCCACCGCGGTCACCGCGCTGCCGACCTGGCTGGCGGTCGACGCCGTCCAGAAACGCCAGAAGATTCCGGTGGCTGTTGCTTTGTCCGGTGCGCTCTGTTCCGAGGCCAGCTCGGTCATGTCCCCCTCCGGTGCTCAGTTTTCCCGCGCGATCAGCAGCGCGGGAGGGCTCACTCTACTGATCTTCAGACCCGTGACAAGAGTTCCGTCGTGCCACCGCATTTTTCGACCAGGCGGAGGGGGGCGCTATGAGGCCAGTGCTGGAATGTTGAATTCCTGATGGGTGGGGGTCGAGAACCAGCCATCGCTGTCCTGAATTGATCGACGAGCGGCGGTAATAGCGGGACCAGCGGCCTCAACTCGGACATATCGACGTTGTGAATTGAATGAAGAGGGTTGACTGGCGAGTAGCTGTGGTGATCGACTTACGGCCAAGCAGCTGAGCTGCAACGGGGATAGGGCACCACTGAAGGTGTGACGGGGGAAGAATCCACGCCGACGTGTCGGCGTGACGTTCCATGATTTCGTCCGAAGGCTTGACCGCGCTCTGTGCGGCTGCCTTCTTCTTTGGTCTGCCTCTGCCGCGATCGGCGGCGCTTCCACGGAACCGCTCGGCGTGTCCCAAGAGGAGGTGGAAAACCATGCGCAAGTACACCAAGCCGGTGGCCAAGAAGGTCGTCTTCGGCACCGTTCTGTCGAACGTCTGCTGATGACCCGGTCGTGGGGCCCCCCCCCCGGGGGGGGGGGCCCCCCCCCGACAAAAACATATGTTGACATATTGAGGGGGGGGGGGGCGGGTTTTGGGTGTT